>JAQUUM010000192.1 GCA_028693885.1 Bacilli bacterium | reverse complement strand
TCTCAGCAAAGACTTCCCATAAAAAACTTTCTTAACTATAATTTAGTAACATCAGTACTACCAATTCCACCAATTCTCTTTAAATTAGTTTCTTTTTCATCACTAATTACTAAATATTTCATAAAAATACCTTGTGCTACTTTACTTCCCTTTTGAAGTAAAACATTACTATTCCCCTCATTCTTTATAGCAATCATTATATGTCCTTCATTCTCAGAATTACCATAATAATCACTATCAATAATTCCAACTTGATTTTTTAATCTTAAATTATTTTTAAAACCTAAACTACTTCTAATAACTACCATTAAAAATTCATCTTTTTCCATATAAGCTTTTACACCAGTTTTAATAATAGCACTAGCTCCGCTTACCAATTCTAAATCATAAGGTAAAATGAAATCATAGCCTGCAGAAGAGACTGTAGCTCTTTTTGGTAAAACAATAGCCTCATAGTTTAGACCATTATCCTTTTCAAATGCTTCTTTACTAATTACTTTAAAACCTCTCATTTATTCTTTCCTCCTTGCTCTTGGGTGATGTAACATATATTCAGTTTTTAACTGTTCTTTAGAAACATGCGTATATATTTGAGTTGTTGATAAATTAACATGTCCTAACAACTCTTGAACACTTCTTAAATCCGCTCCATTATCAAGTAAATGAGTAGCGAATGAATGTCTCAACATATGTGGGCTAATATTAAGAGTAGTTGCGGCTTTTTGATTAATATTGTCTAAGATAACTCTGACTCCTCTAGTTGTTAAAGCTTCACCTCTATGATTTAAAAACACTTCATTAACAACTTCTTTTTTATTCTTAGTTTGAATATCCATTCTTGCATAATCCATATAATCAAGTAAAGATGCTCTTACATTATCATGGAAAGGAATTTGTCTTTCTTTATTACCTTTTCCAATCACTCTAATATAGTCTGAATAAAAGTTAATATCATTAACTTTTAAACTGCATAACTCACTAACTCTAATTCCAGTACCATATAACAACTCTAAAATAGCCGTATCACGTCTGCCTATCACAGTTGAAGTATCTATACTATCAAAAAGCTGATCAATTTCATTATAATATAAAAATTTAGGTAATGTTTTATCTATCTTAGGAGAAACTACTTCATTAAAAACATTAGCTTCTACCTTACCTTCAGCCATTAAGAACTTATAAAAAGATCTTAAACTTGACATTTTTCTAGCTATACTTCTAGAAGTTAATTCTCTTTTTTTAAGAAACGCTAAATAATATCTAGTAATATTTTGACCAACTGATAAAAAATCTAATTTACTACCCTTTAGATAATCACTAAATTCATCAACATCTTTAATATAGTTTATTACTGTATGCATTGAATATTTTCTTTCAACAATTAAATATGTTTCATATTTATTTATTAAATCTTTCATCTAGCACTTCCTTGATCTCTTTAATTTTGTTTAAACTCCTAGATGCATATTCTTTCTTTTTATCTTTTTTATTTCTGATTTTTAATTCATCAAAAATTCCAAAATTAACATTCATTGGTTGAAAATTCTTATTTAAAGTACTTATATAGTTTGCAAGAGCGCCCATAGAAGTTGTATTAGTAAAATCAATTAAATCAAAATTATTTAAATACAAAGCCATATTAATACTAGCAACTAAGCCTGAGGCTGCACTTTCTAAATAACCTTCCACGCCAGTTATTTGACCTGCAAAAAACAAATCATTTCTTTTTAGAGATTGATAATACTTATTTAAAACATTAGGTGAATTAATAAAAGTATTTTTATGCATAACCCCATATCTAACAATTTCTAAATTCTCTAATCCTGGAATTAAACTAAAAACTCTTTTTTGTTCACCAAACTTTAAATGAGTTTGAAATCCAACTATATTATACATACTCTTTGCTGCATCATCTTGACGCAGTTGAACTACAGCATAAGGCATTTTCCCAGTTTTTGGATTAATTAAACCAACTGGTTTCATTGGTCCAAAAAGTAAAGTTTGTTTACCTCTTCTAGCCATTTCTTCAACAGGCATGCAGCCTTCAAAAACTTTTAATTCAAAGTCTTTGGGTTGAACTACTTCAGCAGTTATTAATGCATTATAAAATATTTCAAATTCTTCTTCACTCATTGGACAATTATAATATGATGCTTCACCTTTATCGTATCTTGACTTTAAATATGCAATATCTTTATTTATACTTTCTTCTAATATAATCGGTGCGATAGCATCAAAAAAATATAAATCTTCATCCCCACAAAACTCTTTAATCTTCGAAGAAAAGTTTTCACTTGTTAGAGGGCCTGTAGCAATTATTGTTGGACCCAGTGGAATATCTATTACTTCTTCTGCAATCAAATTAACTAAAGGATGATTCTTCAAATAATCCGTAATGAAACTGGCAAATATTATTCTATCAACTGCTAGCGCTCCACCAGCTTCAACTTTTGCAAGATGAGCTGCTTTCATAATTAGTGAATCAAACATCATCATTTCTTCTTTTAATAAACCAACTGCATTTTCAATAGATAATGCTCTTAAAGAATTACTACAAATAAGTTCTGAAAAAAATGCTGTTTGATGAGCCACTGTATTTTTCTTTGGCCTCATTTCATATAAGTTTACTTTTATACCTCTTTTAATTAATTGATAAGTTGCTTCACTTCC
>JAQUUM010000191.1 GCA_028693885.1 Bacilli bacterium | reverse complement strand
TTGTAACCTCGAAGTTTTCAAATGTTCCATTTTCTTTTAATATCTTAGTTACTGTTTCTTCTGCTTTATTCAATTTATCACTACATTCTTTTGCAATCTTCATAGCTTTTCCATACTTATCAATAGCAGCATCTAATTTAACTTCTCCACTTTCTAATTCTTCAACTATTTTTTCTAATTCTTCTAATTTTTCTTCAAATGTTATTTCTTTCATATTTCCTCCAATTCTAATATATTAGCTTTAATATTACCATCTACTAAACTTATATTTATTTTATCATCTTTATTTACTAACTTAATACTATCAATACATGTATCATCTTTTTTTAATATTGAATATCCTCTTTTTAAAGCATTTAATGGATCTAATAGTATTAATTTATCTATCATATTTTCTAAACTAATTTTATAATTAGAATATAACTTTATTGGATTTTTTAATATATAATTATTTTTTAAAACATTCAGTTCAGTATTTTTATCTTTTAATTTTATATCTATTAATAGATTAATTCTCTTAATAGAATTAATTATTATACTTTTTTTAACTTCATATATATTTAAAGGATTTTTTAATATGTAGCTTGAACTTAATTGTTTTAATTTCTTTCTATAATCAATAATAAAGTTTTCCATTATATTACTTGCTTTATCTATTTGAGCATCTATATATATATTTAAATCTTCTATATTGGGAGTACAAAGTTCTGCTGCTGCTGTTGGGGTTGCCGCTCTAAGGTCTGCGACAAAATCAGATATTGTAAAGTCAATTTCGTGACCTACAGCACTTATTATTGGAATATTAGAGTTATATATTGCATATGCAACTTCTTTCTCATTAAATGCCCATAAATCTTCTATAGAACCTCCTCCTCTACCTACTATAAGTACATCTAGAGGATGAGTATTTGCTATTTCTATTTTTTTAGTTATATCAAATTTAGCTTCATTACCTTGAACTAAAGAAGGAAATATATATATTTCAGCGATAGGATATCTTCTTTTAATTGTTATAATGATATCTCTAATTGCTGCTCCTGTACTTGCAGTTACTACTCCAATTTTTTTAGGGAACTTTGGAATTATTTTTTTATGATTAGAATCAAACAAACCTTCTTTTTCTAATTCTTTTTTTAATTCTAAAAACTTCTTAAATAAATCTCCAGCTCCATCTAAATCCATTGAATCAACATATAATTGATAATTACCATTTGCTTCATATACACTTACTTTTCCAATGATTAATACAGAATCACCATCTTTAGGTTCAAATTTCAACCTTGAAGCTTTTGCATTAAACATAACTCCGCTAATTCTACTATTTTCATCTTTAATAGTAAAATAACAATGGCCAGAAGGAAATTGTTTTTTAAAATTTGATATTTCTCCCTTTACATAAACTCTATTAAAAAAAGGATCACTATCAAACATATTTTTAACTATTTTATTTAATTCAAAAACGGTTAAGTATTCTTTTTCCATAATAAACACCTAACATAATTATAACATAATCAATAATAATTACATAGTTCTTGCTAGTTCTTTTATTGCTTTAGTTTCAGAATCATATGTTGATGTATCTTCATATAAATCATGTATTAAAAAGTTCCCCGTTTTAACATTATCATCCAAAAAATAAATAAAACTATTTTTTTCTTTTATTAAAACATCCTTTGATTCGCTTTTTTCCACTTTATTAGAAAAAAATGAAACCAAAGTTCTTTGTATTACTGGTAATTTTTCATTAATATATTTACCTGAAAAAGCATCTTTAAGTTTGTTTATATCTTTAAATAATTTTTTAGATTCATCTTTATTTATTCCAAGCCATGATAATTTATCTATCATAGGAGTTATACCTTTATTATTAAAAAAAGCATCCTTCATAATATCAATTCCAACAATTTCAGTTAGCATACCAGCAATTGAATAATAAATTTTACTAATTTTTATATTTTCTGTTGCATCTGATTTCAATAATAAAGACATAAAACCTCTATCTAAACCAGTATGTAAATCATCACCCATTTCATTATTAAAATTGATAGTTGAAAATCCAGAATATACTATATTATTTTCTTTATCAAACTTTGTTGATGCAACATTTAATAATAAATATCTTATAGAATAATTTAAATAATCAAAATAATCATAATTATTGCTATAAGACTCATTACTCATTCCTTTTAAACTTAAGTTTATATAATTTCCTATTTGACTATATTCTCCAGTACATCCTTCTTTGTTTTCATAAAGATATATTTTTAAAGTTTTAATATTTTTATCAATGTTGCCTCCGCAATTTTCTGGAATTAATTCCTTTACATATAAAATAGCATCATTAATAATTTTACTTTTAATAAGCATAACATTTAACTCCTTTCAATTACGATTTATAATACTATATGATAATAAAAAAATAAAGCAATTTTGTTATTTACTGCTTTATTATTAAATATTTATATTATTTCTATGGAATTGTAACACTACAAGATACTGAATTGCCCGCATTATCACTTACAATATATGTTTTGTTAGTAATACTTTGTCTGTAAATTGCATAGTTTAAACCATCAAAAATATCTCCACTTGCTTTTATTCCACTTCCACCCAAATCACTTCTACTTAAATACACGATTTTTCCATATATATCAAAATTAGTATCATTAACTATTGCATCAGTAATTGCAGATATATC
>JAQUUM010000190.1 GCA_028693885.1 Bacilli bacterium | reverse complement strand
AGAACTAGTTAGTAAAGTGCTTGTGTATAAAGTTGAAAAAATCGATGGTAAAAGACAACAAAGAATTGATGTAATATTTAATGGTCTAGAGGGAATAAAGCTAGACAAATGAAAAAGCGTAGCTACCTAATTCGATAACTACGCTATTTTTCTAGCGTTTTGGGTAATCCCTATCGGAACTCTCCCAAAGAAGCGTTTAATTAGGGATTTTCGTAGTTAGGCTTCTTAAAGAGAAGAAAACCATACTCAATGAGTTAGTAGCTCAAAGGGTATGGTTCTTTTTTGTCTAGTATTAATCATTTTTATATTTGTACTCACATAATCCCTTTTCAATTGTTAATTTTTGTTTATCTGTAATTAATGTAACATCTATCATTTCATGCACCTCAAAAATATCATATTTTAACAAAACAAGTTGTTTGAGCTTTATCTAAATATTTATTAGTTAAAGAAATACAAACAAATACATCGAGTACTTTATCTAATTCTAATTCATTATTTAACCTTGTTTCATGAGCTTCAAAGTTTCTCATACTTTTATGTAAATATAAGAGTAATGACTTTAGGCCTTGAAATTCATCTATTTCGGATTCGTTTTTTAGATTATTTATGGAAATAAGAGGTTTATCTTTTGAAAAAACAATATCTAATAGTTTGTTCCCATCTTCTTTTAAATGTGTAACCTCTTTAATTCTCTGAAAAGTACCTTTTATCGCTTCAAAACACGCATGAAAATAATCATTTGCTAGATATTCTTTTGAACAATATTTCATAATAACAGAATGAATATTTCTTTTTATCAATTCAGCTTTTAACTTATTAATTCTTTCATTAACCTCATCAATGGACTTTGCTTTTGAAACAATGGATATTTTGCCTGAGTCATCTATTACACAGCCCATAAACAATAACACTTGATTGATTTTTTCCTTTGCTTCATTAAACTTTAATACATCTCCATTAAATCTAACAGGATTGCATGAGTTCTCAATAAAATCTACAATTTTTTGATCATTTTTGGTCTTATTAATTTCAGCAGTAAATGCATTATATATCCTTTTATACTTTGTATTATTTACTCCAAGAGTATCCGTTAAATTACATATTGCAAATAACCTAGAAATTTCAGAACCAGTTAATAAATCTCCAAGAACTTTTGATAATGATTCAAATTTCATACTTTCATTTCCTGATAATTGAAACATAAATTTATTCCTCCTTCAAAGAAGCTTTCTTTAATTTAACAATAAGTAAAGTAATTGTTCCAGCAATTAATAATGCCATTATACTTGGAACGATAATTTTTACAGCTAGTGGCCATGAAAGTATCCATAGTTGAAGTTTGATAATACCTTGATATACACAATAGCCTAATAACAAAAGAATAATAAAAACTGCAGCATAAGCTTCTTTACCAGCATGTTTTCCAGAAATTGCGTGAATTGAGTATAATCCACCAACAATGGCATAGGCAACAACACCAACTATTGCCATAACTATATTCCAAATTTTATCATCTAGAAAACTAATACCTGTAATAGAAAATGATGTTATTAATAAAACTAATAGAACTTTAAAACTAGTTAAAGAGTTGTTTTTCATATTAGCTTTCCTCCTTAAAAGTCACTTGACCGTTCATGAGCAATGGCAATAAAAAATCTCTAAGTGACAATAATTCTTCATTTTCTTTTTTTAAACAATCTATTTGTTCTAATGATTTATTAAAAGTTGTTAGTAAATTATCGTTCTTGCAATCTAGCATTTTTACATTTTGGATATCGCTTAAAGTAATAAATTTTACTATTGAACCATTAGAACCTTTTTTGAACTGTTCTACTGTTTGGTTGCAGCATATATGAAATAATCCAATATACTTCTCATCATATGGTTTAATGACATAAGTTCTTTGGTATGCATTGAATTTTCCATTGTAATGTTTTACATTGAAGTCTCCATTTCCAGCAATAAGAATAACATTTCCTTCAAACTTATAATCATCACATCTTAAAATATCATTTGAACATGTAAAGAATGGATATTTCCCGTTTTCAGTAGAATGATTAGCATCTTCTTTACCAGTTTTAATATCAGCAATTTCATATGCATGTTTTAACTCCCATCCTTCAGGGATTTCTCTTTTTAATTCTTCATTCCAAACCATTTTTCCACCAGATGATTTATAAGGTTTACCTTCTTCATTTGGAAATTCAAATTGCAAGAACCAATAATCATATAAAGTTTTTGCCATTGATTCCAATTCAAAATTGATTTTGTTGTTGTTTACTATTTTTTGATCGATTAGGTGTAAAATTTTAGCTATTTTATTTTGCTTTTGCTTATCGGTAATATACGTTAAATCTATGCTATTAATTATTGATTGGGTTATTAGTGGTTGAGATGATCCAATATGAAATCTATTCAAATCTAAATATTTTAATAGATAATAAACAAAATACGGGTTATTTTTATCATTTACAATAAAAGCTAAAGCATTATCTGTAACCCAACATTTTGAAGTACTAAAATATACAGCACCGCAATTAGCTCCAACTCGACCAATTACTATTGTATTTTCAGGATAATTCCAGTTATTTACATAGGATATAATCCCATTACCGCCATATGCTGGAAATAAACCTGTTTCTTTAGGAATTTCTTTACCATTTAAAACTTCACCAAGATTAGATAATTTACTCATA
>JAQUUM010000189.1 GCA_028693885.1 Bacilli bacterium | reverse complement strand
TATTTATCAAGGGTTAATTAATACTTGCTTTGAAAATGAATTTCACAGTATTCGTAATAATTCTACTGACAATCTTGTTTTATTAGCAGTTATTACTAAATGCTAGTATATTTAGGTTTTAAGGGCGGTATTTGCCTCTCTAATCGATTTTAGAAAGTTTTTCTAATGAATAGGCATTTAAAAATATGATTTGTTAAAAGGGATAAAAATGATATAAATAGCTGTTTTTTAATAAATTGACAGTTGTGTAACTTGGTGATATAATATAAACACTATTGTTATAAAAAAGGATGGGCAAAATGGATTTATTTAAAAATAAAACTATAAAAATTTTAGCTCTAATTTTATGGGATATAATTTCCATTATTTTTACTTTTTTCATTGTTTTATTTATTGCTGATGACAAAAATATATTTTATTATCCTTTAGCAGTTTTATATTTGGTTTCTGTTAAAATAGTAATCTATGCAGTCTTGAAACTGTATAATGTGATTTTAGATTATATTGGAATAAAAGAATTTATTTTAATTATTTTCGGAGTAGTAATTTCTTCTATTGCAGTTTTTTTAGGAATTCAAATAGTAAAAGATATACTAGCTGTAAAACTTTTTATTTTGTTAATTCCGCTTGAAATTTGTTTGTTATCTTTAGGGAGATTTTTTAAAAGATTTTTAATAACTGCAAAAGCAGTTGAAAATTTAAATTCATCTACTTCGGGGAAAGTTATTAATACTTTAATAGTTGGAGCTGGTAGTGGGGGAAAATTAGTATTAGACGAAGTTAATAAAAATCCAATGATTTTTAATAAAATAGTAGCATTTGTCGATGATGACCTTAATAAACTTCATCAAAGATTAAGTGGTGTACCGATTGTAGGTCCGATTTCTGAAATTCATAGTTTTATTGATAAATTTCAAGTTAAAGAAGTAATTATCGGTATTGCTAATATTGACTGGAGACGCTTAAGAGAGATAGTAGAATTGGTTTCAAAAAAAGAAGTTAAAATTAAAAGATTGCCTTTAATGACAGAAATGCAAAATGATGAACGCAGAAAAATTGTTGATGTTGATGTCACTTGTCTTTTAAATAGAGGGGTAATCACTTTAGATAATGAAGGAATAAAAGATTTTATTTATGGGAAAAATATTTTAGTAACTGGAGCTGGTGGTTCAATTGGCTCTGAACTTTGTGAACAAATTTTAAATTATGAACCCAAAAATTTAATTATGTTTGATATTTATGAGAATACTACTTATGAAACTCAAATTAATTTAAAAAGGCGAATAACTTTAGAAAATAAAAAAACTATTTTAACTGTATTAATTGGTAGTGTTTATAATGATATAACTGTTGAAAATATATTTAAAAAATATAAGCCAGAAATTGTATTTCATGCTTCAGCTTATAAACACGTTCCTTTGATGGAAGATAGTCCAAATGAGGCGGTAAGAACTAATGTTATAGGGACTTATAATGTTGCTAAATTTGCTCACAAATACGAAACTGAAAAAATGGTTTTAGTATCGAGTGATAAAGCGGTTAGGCCTACTAATATAATGGGAGCTACAAAAGCAGTTTGTGAAAAAATTGTTCAATATTTTGATAGTATAAGCAAAACAAATTACAGTGCTGTAAGATTTGGTAATGTATTAGGTAGTCACGGAAGTGTCGTTCCTCTTTTTAAAAAACAAATTGAGGATGGTGGTCCTGTTACAATTACTGATCCTGATATTACAAGATATTTTATGACGATTCCTGAGGCTGTTAGTTTGATTTTGCAATCTGGAGTTTATGCCAAAGGTGGTGAAATCTTTGTATTAGATATGGGTGAACCTGTAAAAATTATAGATTTAGCTATAAAAATGATTGAGGTTGCTGGCTATAGACCTAATATTGATATCAAAATAGACATTATAGGATTAAGACCTGGTGAAAAAAAATACGAAGAACTATTAGTTGATAAAGAAAAACATGTAAGAACTGCAAATGATAAAATTTTTGTTGAGGAAAAATCTGAAATAGAAGATATGGAAGAATTTGTAAAATTTGCAAGAGCTAATGTTGATAATATGGCTAATAATGAAATGAAAGATTTGATTAGATCATTAATTACTAGTTATCATAACGAGCAATAACATGAAAGAAAAATTGGGGATTTTTTTTAATAGTTATCTTTTTATTGGAATTACTTTTTTAATAGCAGTAGTAAATTGGGCGGTAGGTACTTTCTATATTGCATTACCATATTATATTGTTTCTATTATATTAATTATATTATTTGATATAAAAAGAATTAATATAGTTACTATATTGCTGGCTGGTATTATAAGTTTCATTTTTTCTAGTATGAAAGAAAATGCTATTTTAGTTGCTATTGGTGGAGGGGCTTTATTACCATTTATTATTTATGATGTTGTTAAACAAAAAATCAATTTTAAAAATTCCACTTTAGTTGGGATGTTTATAGTTTTTCTTAGTATTTTATGTTCTGCTAGATTTGCAATTGAAAGTTCTTTTGCATTAATTGGTATAGTTCAATATCTTAGTTATATAATTATTTTTAGTTATGCTTTGATCGTTTGTCAAGGTGATTCTAAATATAATCAAGAGTATATAGCAAAAGTTATGGTTTTCTTAGGGGTAGAAATTGCTATTGAATTAAGTATTTATGCGTTTAGAATCGGAGATTTAAGTTTTATTGAAGAAAAAGATATTCAACTAGG
>JAQUUM010000021.1 GCA_028693885.1 Bacilli bacterium | reverse complement strand
GCAACTATTACTTCTAAAAATACTTCTTTCATTTCTTTAGCTATTTCTAAAGAGACTTCTTGGTTTAAAACTACTATACCACCAAATATTGAAACTTTATCAGCATTATAAGCTTTACTCCATGCTTCATAAATATTTTTAGCGCTTCCTACACCACAAGGATTTCCATGCTTGCAAGCCACAACAGTTGGCTCATCAAATTCTTTTAACAATTCTAAAGCACCATTTGTATCATTTATGTTATTGAAAGATAATTCTTTACCATTAAGTTGAACTGCACCAGTTAAATTACCGCGGTTATCAAGAACTTCTTTATAAAAACTTGCTTTTTGATGAGGGTTCTCTCCATATCGCATATCCTGAACTTTTTCATAAACTAAAGTTAAGTTTTTAGGGAATGAATAATCTCCTCTTTTATTTGCTAAATACTTGGCAATTAAAGCATCATAAGCAGCTGTATGTGCAAATACTTTTTGCATTAAATAAAGTTTTGTTTCTATTGAAACATTTTTATATTGCTCATATTCTTCTAAGACTTTTCCATAATCTTCAGGATCGACAATTACAGCAACATCTTGATAGTTTTTGGCTGCAGCACGTAACATTGTAGGTCCACCAATATCAATATTTTCTACCGCTAAATCAAATGTAGTGTCTTCTTTTAAAATAACATCTTTAAAAGGATATAAATTTACTACTACAAAATCAATAGTATCAATATTTAATTGTTTCAAATGTTCCATATGTTCAACAGATGATCTTTTAGCTAGAATCCCCGCATGAATAACTGGATGAAGAGTTTTAACTCTTCCTTCTAAACATTCTTGAAACCCCGTCAATTCAGAGACTTCTGTAACAGGAATATCGTTTTGTTTTAAAATTTTGTAAGTTCCTCCTGTTGATACAATATCTACACCTAATTTATTTAATCTTCTCGCAAAATCAACTATTCCATCTTTATAAAAAACACTTATTAAGGCTTTCATTTTTTCTCCTATTCGAACTCAATAGTTCCTGGTGGTTTACTAGTTATATCATAAAGCACCCTATTGATATTTTTTATTTCTCTTACAATTCTATTTGAAGCTTCTTCTAAAGCTTCATAAGGAATTCTTGCAAAATCTGCAGTCATTCCATCAACCGAAGTCACTGCTCTAATAATTATAGCATCACAATAACTTCTAGCATCACCCATAACTCCTACTGATTTTATGCCGGGTAAACATGTAAAAAACTGCCAAATTGAATCAGTCAAATTATGTTTGGCAATTACTTCATGTAAAATTGCATCACTTTCTCTAACTAATTCTAACTTTTCAAATGTAACATCGCCCAAAATTCTAATTCCTAAGCCAGGCCCTGGAAATGGTTGACGATTTACAATAGCATCAGGCAAACCCAATTCACGTCCTAATTCTCTTACTTCATCTTTAAATAATTGATTCAAAGGCTCAAGTAACTTGAATTTCATATCTTTAGGCAAGCCACCTACATTATGATGAGATTTAATTGTATGAGCAGTATTAGTACCAGACTCTATAATATCTGTGTATAAAGTGCCTTGAGCTAAAAATTCAAAAGTACCTAGTTTAGAACTTTCTTTATCAAAAATCTCAACAAACAAGCCACCAATTATTTTACGTTTTTTCTCAGGATCTACTACTCCCTTTAATTGACTTAGAAATTCTTTTGAAGCATCAATTTTATAAATATCTATAGCAAACTGATTCTTAAAAGTTTTCATTACTTGTTCACCTTCGTTTTTACGAAGTAAGCCGTGATCTACAAACATACAAGTAAGTTGATCACCAATTGCTTTGTGAATTAAAACAGCAGCTACACTACTATCAACTCCACCTGATAAACCTAGTAAAACTTTTTTATCTTTTACTTGTTCTTTAATTGAGGCAACACTTGCTTCAATATAATTTTTTATAGACCAATTTGCTTCAGCTTTGCATATGCCAAAAACAAAATTTTTAAGAATGCTCATTCCGTGTTCAGTATGAACTACCTCTGGATGAAATTGAACTCCATAAATATTATTATAGTTATATCCAGCAATAGGACAGGTATTTGTTTCAGCAATTACTTTGAATCCATTAGCAAGTTTTTCAATTTGATCGCCGTGGCTCATCCAAACCACTTGATTACTCGGAAGATTTTTAAACAATAAACTACTTTCATCAATTTTGATATTTGTCTTACCATATTCTCTTTTGTTAGCATTATGTATTTTCCCACCAAAATCAAAATTAACAAGTTGCATTCCATAACATATTCCTAAAATAGGAATATTTAGATCATAGATTTCTTTATCTAGTTTAAAAGAATTTTCATCATAAACAGAATTAGGTCCGCCACTTAAAATAATCCCTCTAACATTACCTAGATCTCTTATCTCAGAGGCTGTGGTTTTATAATTTTTCAAATCACTATAAACCCCTAAGCTCCTAATTCTTCTTGCGATTAATTGATTGTATTGACTTCCAAAGTCTAATACAATTATTTTATCAATATTATCTTTTTGTATAATTTGGTGACTCATGAGTTATCTCCACATTGTGAGGATGACTTTCTAATAATCCTGCACTTGTTATTCTAATAAATTTTGAATTTTTCTTTAATTCTTCAACATCTTTTGTACCACAATATCCCATTCCAGAGCGTAAACCGCCGCACAACTGATATATAACATCTTTTACTTCGCCTTTATATGCAACTCTACCCTCAATACCTTCTGGAACCAACTTTTTAGCTTCAACATCTGCACTTTGGAAGTATCTATCACTAGAACCTCTCTTCATAGCTGCTAAAGAACCCATTCCTACATAAGTTTTAAATCTTCTTCCTTCATATATTACTTCATCGCCTGGTGATTCTTTACAGCCTGCAAGTAACGAACCAAGCATAACAACATCTGCTCCAGCAGCTAAGGCTTTTACAATATCACCACTAAATTTAATTCCACCATCAGCAATTACAGTGACACCTAATTCTTTTGCTACTTTACATACATTTTGAATGGCAGTAATTTGAGGTACTCCAACTCCAGCAACAACTCTAGTTGTGCAAATACTTCCAGGTCCAATACCTACCTTTACACCATTAGCACCCGCTGCAACTAAATCTTTACAAGCTTCTTCTGTTACAATATTTCCTGCAATTATTTCTATATTAGGAAATGCTTTTCTAATATTTCTTACAGCTTCTAATATATTAGATGAGTGACCGTGTGCACTATCGACTACAATTACATCAACTGCAGATTCAACTAGTTTGGTAACTCTCTCAAGATAATTGCCACTAGAACCAACCGCAGCTCCAACTCTTAAACGTCCTGATGAGTCTTTACATGCATTTGGATAATTTACTACATTGTCAATATCTTTACTAGTTATTAAACCTTTTAAACGGTAATCTTTATCAACAATTGGAAGTTTTTCAATTTTATGTTTTCCTAAAATCTTTTTTGCTTCTTCTAAAGTAGTTCCTTCAGTTCCTGTAACTAAATTATCTTTAGTCATAACTTCTGTTACATTAGTATCATCTATTACATGATATTTAATATCTCTATTAGTAATTATACCAACCAAAATACCATCTTTATTCACAATTGGCAACCCACCAATTTTATAAGATGACAATATTTTTTCACAATCAGCAATTGTTGCATCAGGACCTAAAGTAATAGGGTTACTAATAAAGCCTGATTCAGATCTTTTTACTAAATCAACATGATGAGCTTGATCCTCGATTGACATATTTTTATGGATAATTCCGATTCCACCTTCTCTGGCCAAAGAAATTGCCATCCAATATTCAGTAACCGTATCCATAGCAGCTGAAATAATCGGAATATTCAAAGCAATATTAGTTGTAAGCTTTGTTTTTAATGATACTTCTTTAGGTAAAACTGCAGACTTTTGTGGAACTAAAAGCACGTCATCAAAAGTTAATCCTAAAGGTAATTGATCTATTTTGCTCATTTTTTTACTCCTTTATACCTATTCTTTTATATATTTCTAAAACATTCTTTAAATAATAATCTAAAGTAAAACAATCATTAAGTTCTGTTTCAGTAACTTTTTCCATAACTTCACTTGTTTCTATTAATAGTTTTTGAAAATCAATTTTTTCATTATAAGCTTGCATAGCTTTTTTTTGAACTATATCATAAGAAGCCTCTCTTGAAAAATTCTTACTTATTAGAAGGTTCATTACCCTTTGAGCAAAAATAACCTTGTTTGTTAAGAATATATTCTCTAACATTCTTTCTTTATAAACTACCAAACCTTTTAAAGTTTTTGCATAACGATTAAGCATATAATCAAGCAAAATTGTAGCATCTGGCATTATTATTCTTTCAGTTGAAGAATGTGAAATGTCTCTTTCATGCCATAAACTTACATTTTCATATGTTGTAAGCATATAGCCTCTAATAACCCTAGCACAACCCGTAATATTCTCTGATGTTATTGGGTTTCTTTTATGTGGCATTGCTGAAGAACCTTTTTGTCCTATACTAAACGGTTCTTCTGCTTCTCTAACTTCCGTTCTTTGTAAGTGCCTTATTTCTGTTGCAATCTTTTCAAGTGAAGTTGCAACTAAAGCTAAAGTACTCATATAGAATGCATGTCTATCTCTTTGTAAGGTTTGAGTTGAAATTCGGCTCGAGTCAATCCCTAATTGTTCACAAACATAGTCTTGTAAAAAGATTGGTGCATTAGCAAAATTACCTACCGCTCCACTTATCTTACCACATTCTACATATTTTCTAGCTAATTTAAATCTTTCAAAATGTCGATTAAACTCTTCATACCATAAAGCCCACTTTAATCCAAAAGATGTAATATCAGCATGAATTCCATGTGTTCTACCAATACATG
The DNA here is from genome assembly GCA_028693885.1 of Bacilli bacterium. GTDB lineage: Bacteria > Bacillota_I > Bacilli_A > ML615J-28 > CAG-698 > JAQUUM01. Next base: position 7,555 of record JAQUUM010000021.1, on the reverse strand, counting down.
GAGTTTTCTCAAACTCTATAGCTTTTTCTTTTAATACTTTTTGAAACTCTTCTAAGTCTTTTTCTAATATTTCATTAGCCTGTTTAAATAACACTCCATTAGCTGTATCAATAACATCAGTTGAAGTAAGACCATAATGAATCCATTTTTTTTCTTCACCCAAACTTTCACTAACATTTCTCGTAAAAGCTACAATGTCATGTTTAGTAGTTTCCTCTAATTTATATATACCTTGAAGATCAAATTTTGCATTTTCTTTAATTTTATTGTAATCAGAAAGAGGTACAACTCCTAATTTCATCCAAGCTTCGGTCGCTAAAACTTCAACATTTAAGTATGTTTTAAATTTGTTTTCTTCTGACCAAATATTTGACATTTCTTTTCTTGAATACCTTTGAATCATAGAATCCCCTTATCTTTTTAAAAATTCAAAAAACTTTTTCTTATTTTTATACTATTTAATCATTTGGTAACCAATGTCTTTTCGATAAAATAAATTTTTCGATTCAATCATTTTAACCTTTTTATAAGCTTTTTCTTGAGCCTCGAGAAAAGTTTTACCTTTTCCTAAAACCATCAATACTCTACCACCATTGTTCACTATTTTTCCATCTTCTATCTTAGTCCCCATATGAAAAACCTCTTCATTAGGAATGTTGTTTATCTCACAATTTTTTTTATAATCATTAGGATAACCAACAGAAGCCATTACTACACCTAAACAAACTTCGTTAATCCATTTTAAATTAAAATCTTTCTTTGCTATTACATTTAAAATCACATCTAGTAAATCGTTCTTTAATCTAGGCAAAACTACTTCAGTCTCTGGATCTCCAAATCTTGCATTAAATTCGATAACCTTTATTCCATCTTTGGTTTTCATCAAACCTCCGTATAGAACTCCTAAATAGCAAATGCCTTCTGATACTAAAGCTTTTGCAGTTTTTTCCATAATATTTTTCACTGAATATTCTATATCTTCTTTTGAAATAATATTCACAGGACTATATGCTCCCATACCACCAGTATTAGGTCCCAAATCATTATCATAGGCTCTTTTATGGTCTTGAGCTATTTCCATTGGATAAACTTTTTCTTTGTTGACAAAAGCCATTAAAGAAAATTCAGGGCCTTCAAGAAATTCTTCGATAACAACTTCTTTAGTATCATACTTATTTTTAAAAAATATCTCTTTTAAAAACGTATCCGCTTCTTCAATCGTAGCAGCTATAACTACGCCTTTCCCTGCAGCAAGCCCATCATATTTTATAACAATTGGCAAACTATTATTTTTAATATAATTAATACTTTCTTCATAATCATTGAAAGCTTTATATTTAGCAGTTGGAATATCATATTTTTCCATTAATTCTTTAGCAAACTTTTTACTTGATTCTATCTTTGAAGCTTCTTTTGTTGGTCCAAAGATTAATAGATTATTTTTTCTAAAATCATCAACAATTCCATTGCTTAATGCAGCTTCAGGTCCAACAATTGTTAAATCAATTTTTTCTTTTAAAGCAAAACGAACTAAAGCTTTATTATCACTTTCATTGATATTTACAAGTGTTGCACAAGTCATTCCAGCATTTCCTTTTGCTACAAAAACTTGTGGTTTATGTTTTGAAGCAGCAATGTAATAAGCAATTGCATGCTCACGCCCCCCACTTCCAATTACTAAAACTTTCATAATTACTCCTATTCAAATAATTCCTTTAATACTTTTGGATAAAGTTTATGCTCTATTTTATGTATTTTAGCTTCTGTTTCAGCTAATGATAATTTTTTAATTTTAAAACATTCTTGTGCAATAATTTCGCCACTATCTAATTCTTTATTAACATAGTGAATTGTTATTCCAATAATCTTTACTTTTGCATTGTATGCTTCTTCAATAGCATGGCGCCCTTTAAAAGCAGGCAATAGCGATGGATGAATATTGATGATTTTATTTTCATAAGCATCCAAAATAGTATCTTCTAAAATTCTCATATAACCAGCTAAAACAATAAAATCAATATTATCATCTTTTAATTTTTTTAATATACTTTCTTCATATTCTTTCTTAGTTTTAAAACTTTTAAAAGGAAAAACAGAATATGGTATATTTAACTTCTTACTTCTCTCAATGCAATAAGCATTTTCTTTATCAGTTATTAAAAGTTTAATTTTAATTTTTTTGAATTTAGTTTTGGCTATAGCTTCGAAATTACTACCATTACCTGAAGCAAAAACTGCTATGTTCATAATATTTCTATTCCTTCTTTATTTGTAACAACTCCAATTTCAAATGCCTCTTCAGAGTTTTTATTTAGAATATCAATGATTTCTTGAGCATTTTCTTTTTTAGCAATAATTATCATTCCAATTCCCATATTAAAAACATTATACATTTCACGATGAAGAACGTTTCCTTTTTCTTCTAAAAATTTAAAGATTTCTAGTTTAGGAAGTTTGTTTTCATAAATTGTTGCACCCTGTTTTTCATTTAAAGCCCTTGGGATGTTTTCATCAAAGCCACCACCAGTAATATGAGCAATCGCATGAACATCAACTTTTTTTAACACTTCAAGTACACTTCTTACGTATATTTTAGTTGGTTCTATTAACCATTCTTTTAGTTTTTTAGGCCCTACTTGCTCTTCTAAATTAAGTTTTTGATCTTTAAATACTATTTTTCTTACTAGTGAATATCCGTTTGAATGGATTCCTGATGATTTTATCCCAATCAAAACATCACCTATACTTACTTTAGACCCATCTATCATTTTATCTTTTTCAACTACACCAACTGTAAATCCAGCGATATCATATTCATCTGGATCATACATATCAGGCATTTCAGCTGTCTCTCCACCAATTAAAGCTGCGTTGGCTTTAATACAACCATCACTGACACCTTTTACAATTGCTGCTACTTTTTCTGGATCGTTTTTACCAATCGCAATATAATCTAAAAAGAATATAGGTTCTGCTCCTTGTGCTAAGACATCATTAACACACATAGCTACTGCATCTTGACCGATTGTATCATGAATGTCTAGCAATTGAGCTATCATAAGTTTAGTTCCTACACCATCAGTTCCACTAACTAAAACTGGTTCTTTATACTTTAGAATTGATAAATCAAACATCCCCCCAAAAGAACCTATTCCACCCATCATTCCTAATCTTTTTGTATTTAAAACATGTTTTTTGATTAAGCGCACACCTTCATATCCAGCTTCTAAATCAACACCAGCGCTTTTATATAGTTTGCTCATATATTTTTCATCTCTTTCATATTATTTATTCATAAATTTTTGTTGGATATAATCCACTAAAACAAGCAGTACATAACTCTAATCTTTTCCCTGCCTTATACAAAGAATCAACTGTTAAAAAAGCAAGACTATCAGCCCCTATTGCTTCCTTGATTTCATCAATCGTTTTGAATGCTCCAATTAAATCTTCTTTATTAGAAGTATCAACACCATAATAACAAGGATGCATCATTTGAGGCGAACAGATTCTAACATGAACCTCTTTTGCTCCACTTTCTTTTAAAAGAGTAACAATTCTTTTAGATGTTGTTCCACGAACAATAGAGTCATCAACCAAAATAACTCTTTTCCCTCTAACAACAGCTGAAACCGTTGATAACTTCATACGAACTGTTTTTTCTCTTAATCTTTGAGATGGTTGAATAAAAGTTCTACCAACGTATTTATTCTTAATTAACCCCGTCTCATTCGGAATACCACTTTCCTCAGCATATCCCATAGCTGCTGAAAGTGATGAGTCAGGCACTCCTACTACTACATCAGCCTCAACTGGACTTTCTTTTGCTAAAAGCCTCCCAGTCTCACGGCGATACAAATGCACATTAACGCCTTCAATCTCACTGTCAGGACGAGCAAAATAAATATATTCCATAGCACACATATGGTGATTAATATCTTCAGCATATTTTTCACTATGTAAACCGTCTTTTGAAATTACTAAAATTTCACCTGGTTCTATATCTCTTATAGGATCAGCAACACAAAGTTCAAAAGCACAACTCTCAGAAACAACTACATATCCACCATTTAATTTACCTAAAGATAAAGGCTTAAAACCATGTTTATCTCTACAAGCATAAATCTTATCTTCTGTCATAATAACACATGCAAAACTGCCTTCTAATTTATTCAAAGCACCTTTTATAGCTTCTAACATATTAGAATTTTGTTCTTTCTTAATTAAATGAGCAATCATTTCAGCATCCGAATTTGATTGAAAAATACTACCATTGTGCTCAAGAAAAAGTCTAATTTCTTGATAATTAACCATGCTACCATTATTGGCTATCGCAAAATCACCATCACAATGTCTAAACAAATATGGTTGCAACATAGACACATCGTTACCACCCCTTATACTAGGATAGTTTACATGCCCTATTCCCATATCTCCAACTAATTTTTTTAAAGTACTTTCATTGAAATTCTCATGAACTAATCCAGCTCCTTTAATTAACTTAAAATCACCATTATTAGAACATACAATTCCACAGCCTTCTTGCCCACGGTGTTGTAATGCATGCAAGCCATAAAATACAATTTCTGATGCATCATGACAATTAAATACTGCTACTACACCACATTCTTCATTAATTTTCCTTTTAAATGCTTCTTTCATACTCTTCCAATCTATTTAGGATTATTACATAAGCATCGATTAAATTACCTAAATCTCTTCTAAAAATATCTTTATCAAATTTTTGACTTGTTTTTACATCCCACAATCTACAAGTATCTGGAGATATTTCATCAGCTAACACAATATCACCATCTTTTGTTTTACCAAACTCAATTTTAAAATCAACTAATTTCATACCAATAGTTAAAAATATTTCTTTTAAAATTTCATTTATCTTTTTTGTATAATCATATATTGTTTCTAATTCTTGATAAGTACACAAATTCAAAGCTACAGCATGATGGTCATTTAATAATGGATCTCCTAACTCATCATTTTTATAACTTAATTCATAAACAGTATTTTTAGGTATAGTACCTTCTTCAACCCCATATCTTTTAGAAAATGAACCAGCTAAAATATTTCTAGCGATTACTTCTAACGGAAAAATGCTTACTCTTCTACAAAGTTGTTCGCGGTCATTTATTTTTTTAATAAAATGTGTTGGAATTCCTTTTTTCTCTAAAATGCGATAAATAATACTAGTTATTTGATTGTTTAAAATTCCTTTTGTTTCAATACTTGCTTTTTTCAAACCGTTAAAAGCAGTTGCATCATCCTTATAATACATTACAATTTCGTCTTCTTTTTCAGTTGAAAAGATTTGTTTTGCTTTTCCTTCGTAGATCTTAGTAATTTTTTCCATTTTTTACCCCTTTTTAAAATAGTTTACTGCATTACTAAATATGTTTTGAACTTTATTACCATAAATATTTTTAAAAACATTTTCGCCTTTTCTTTCAGAATGCCCCATTTTACCTAAAATAAGACCATCTTTTGATACTATCCCTTCGATTGCATACAAACTACCATTAGGATTATATTTTGGATCGACAGTAGCTTGCCCATTAAAATCACAATATTGAAAAGCTACTTGACCATTATCAAATAATTTTTTAGCTGTATCATGGTCAACAACAAAATTACCTTCACCATGACTAATTGCAACTTCATGAACATCTCCAACTTTAAATGATGAAAGCCAAGGAGACTTAAGTGTTGCTACTCTTGTTTTAACAATTTTAGAGATATGTCTATTTATTTCATTCCTTACCAAAGTTGGTGTATTATCTTCGATTTTAAAATCACCATATGGTAATAATCCAGATTTAACTAAAGCTTGGAACCCATTACAAATACCTAAAATCAATCCTTTTCTACTAATTAATCTTTCTAATGCCTTCTTTATCTCTTGATTATTTAATACACAAGCTATAAATTTTCCACTACCTTCTGGTTCATCACCAGCAGAAAAACCTCCACTTATTACAAAAATATCAGTTCTATCAATTGCATCACGCAATTCATTAATAGAATCAATAATATCACTAGAAGTTAAGTTTCTAAAAACTAATATTTTAGCATTTGCTTTTTCTTGAACAAAAGCTTTATAAGTATCATACTCACAGTTTGTTCCAGGAAATACTGGGATTAAAACATTAACTTCGTTCTTCTTAAATATAGGAACACTTTTTTCTTCACAATCTTTACAAATACTTAAATCACTATTAACAATCTTTCCAACCTCAGGATAAATCTTTTCAAATGGTTTATTTAATGCGTCTTGCGCCTCTTGATGTGTTATTAAATAACCATTAATTTTGATTTCACCATCAGTTACTTTTCCTAAACAAACAAAATTGTCTAATTTTATTTCTTTAGTTGCCTCAACTACTATGCTTCCGTATGTTGTATCAAATAAGTTTTCTTGAGTTGAAACGTCTAAACCTAATTTATTTCCTAAAGACATTTTGACCAAAGCCGCTGATAATCCACCAAACTCTAAAGCATAACTTGATACAATATTTTTTTCTTTAATTAAACGATTTATACTAGCAAAGTTTTTCTTTAATAATTCTGCTTTTGGTAAATACGCTTCATCATAATTTGCTTTTACCAAATATATATAATTACCAGGCGTTTTAAATTCAGGTGAAACCACAACATCACTATTTGCTGTAACAACAGCAAATGATATTAGAGTAGGAGGAACATTTAAATCCTTAAAAGTCCCACTCATAGAATCTTTCCCACCTATAGATGCTAAATTGAAATCTTTTAATATCTCAACTGCACCTAGCAAACTAGCAGTTGGTTTTGCCCATTTAGAACTATCCTTACCAAGTTTTTCAAAATACTCTTGAAAAGTAAATCTTATCTTTTCATATTCTCCACCCATAGCTACTATTTTAGCCATAGATTCAACAATCGCATATTTAGCACCATGGTAAGGGCTAATCTCTGATAATTCAGGATTAAAGCCAACACTCATTATAGAACAAGTTTTTGTTTTTCCATTTAACACAGGGATTAAAGCCACAGACCCTTGAGTTGGAGTTGCTTGATATTTTCCTCCGAAAGGCATCAAAACTGTTGAAGAGCCAATTGTTGAATCAAACATTTCTATCAAACCTTTTTGGCTACAAACATTTAAACTGCCCAAATTAGTGATAATACCTTGCTTTAAATCTTTTGTTTTAGTATTCAAAGCCAATTTATTATAATCTATTTCAGCAATTTCCACCTTAGCTTTTTGACGAGCTCCATTTGTATCAATAAATTCTCTACTAATGTTTACTATCGTTTTATCTTTATATTTCATAACTAAGCGATTATTAGAAGTAACTTTTGCAACTACAGTTGCTTCTAAGTTTTCTTGATTAGCTAGTTTAATAAATTTATCTACATCTTTACTATCAACTAAAACTGCCATTCTCTCTTGAGACTCAGAAATTGCAAGTTCTGTCTCATTTAAACCTTTATACTTAGTCGGAACTTTGTCTAATTGGATTTCTAATCCATCAGCTAATTCTCCAATAGCAACACTAACACC
>JAQUUM010000188.1 GCA_028693885.1 Bacilli bacterium | reverse complement strand
AATAAGGCGTAAAAGATATAGTGGAACATATCCAAAAAAGTTTAGTGAAAAGTATAAAGAACAAAACCCTGATAAATATAGAGATACTATAGAAAAAGTAATAAGTAAGGGAAATACTCCAGTTGGTATGCATAGGCCAATTATGGTAGTAGAAATTCTATCTTTTTTAAATATTAAACCCAATGAGATTGGAATAGACCTAACAATTGGTTTTGGTGGACATAGTAAAGCAATATTAGAAAAACTTAACCATACAGGTCATTTATATGGAATTGATCAAGATCCATTAGAATTGCCTAAAACAAAAGAAAGATTAGAGAGTTTTGGCTTTAATGATAATGACTTTACACTGCATGAATTAAACTTTAAGGATTTAGATCAAGTAAGTGTAGATAAATTTGACTTTATGTTAGCAGACTTAGGTGTATCTTCTATGCAAATTGATGATCCTCAAAGAGGCTTTTCATTTAGAGAAGATGGACAGCTAGATTTAAGAATGAATCCTAATATAGGTGTGCCTGCTTATATTACATTACTTCAGCTTAGTGAATTTGAAATCGAGCATATGCTTATTGAAAATGCAGATGAAGTTTATGCAAAAGAAATCGCAAAAGAAATAACTAAAACAAAACAACAAGGCCATTTTATTCAAACAACCCAAGAACTTTATAAAACTATTTCAAATGCTTTAAAGCATTTACCGAAAGCGATATTTACAGAAGAGATAAAAAAAGCAGCGAGTAGAACTTTTCAAGCACTAAGAATAGAAGTTAACAGTGAATTTGAAGTGTTATTTGAACTACTTGAAAAATTGCCAAATCATTTAAATCCAGGTGGTAGGGTTGCGATCCTAACATTTCATTCAGGAGAAGATAGACTTGTTAAAAAAACATTTAAACAATATTTAAATGAAGGAATCTTTAAATCAATAGATGGTCCTATAATTCCTTCAAAAGATGAGGTTTATCAAAATCCAAGAGCAAGATCGGCTAAACTTAGAATTGCTATTAAAGTTTAAGCAAGATAGTAAGCAAGATAATAAGCAAGATGATTGTATTTTATTTTATTTTTTGGTATAATAATTGCATGAGGTAACAGCAATGGAAAAATACAATCCACCATTTCGAATTACTAATAACATATTAAACCTTGTTAGTAAAATAGTAGAAAATATAAGTAGAATTAGATCACATGAGAGTTTAGATAAACTACCTAAATTAAGAAAACAAAATAGGATTAGATCTATTTATTCATCATGCGCAATTGAAGCTAATTCGTTATCAATTAATCAGGTAAGCGATATTATTAATGGTAAAAATGTAGTTGGTCCACAAAGAGAGATTCAAGAAGTCAAGAATGCTATTGAGGCTTATAACATCGTAGATAAAATAAATCCTTTTGAAATTGAGGATTTGAAAAAAATTCATAAAATGTTAACAATTTATTTAGTTGATAAACCTGGTGAATTTAGATTGAACGAAGAAGGAGTGTTTGAAGGTGATAAATGTATTTTTGTTGCACCACCTGCTAAGAGTGTACCTAAACTAATGGATGGATTATATTTGTGGCTTAATGAAAACAGTAATAATATTCATCCGTTAATATTATCAAGTGTTTTCCATTATGAATTTGTATTTGTTCATCCTTTCCAAGATGGAAATGGAAGAACTGTACGGCTTATCCAAAATGCAATTTTAGGTAAGTTTAATAGTATTTTTTATTGGTTGCCTATTGAAAACTATATAAAGGATAATCAAAAAGAGTATTATGATGCTATCGCAAATTGTCATTTAAAGGGTGAGTCTACTATATTTATAGAGTTCATGCTTACAATGATAAATGAAGCTTTAATAAATGTAGATAAAGATATTAATACTCACAACCAAAATATTAGTATATATATGAAAAAGATTTTAGACATTATGGAAATTTCTATACCTTACACGGCTATAGAAATTATGCGTAAATTAAAACTTAAATCTAAGGAAACATTTAGGAAAAATTATTTAAATCCTGCGATAGAAAAGGGATTTATTAGATATGAAGTTCCTGATAAACCAACAAGTAAAAATCAAAGATATATAAGAGATATTTAAACACAAGAATAATTCTTGTGTTTTTGCCTTTAAGGTTTTAAAATCTTTAAAAAAATATTTAATTCATTTTCAATATATTGTAAATTAATTATTAAAGTGCTAAAATATGTTTATAATGGTTTTCTTAAGAGAGGGAAAATATGAAAAAATAACTTTGATTATTTGTGTAGTAATTTGTATTGTATTGTTGAGTGCGTGTAAAAAAACTAGTAGTAGTGATGATGGTTATGTTTTCCAAAGTATGTATGTTGTAAGAACTGAAGAAGTTGCTTATAATTCTTTGATGGAAGAAACTTCAACTAGATTTAAAATTGGTGAGGAAGTAACACTAAATTTTGAGTTTACTCAACCAGAAGATGGAATGCTAATTGGAATATTGACGGTTTAACTGTTGTTTGGGGATATGTTGCTTAGTAAGGTGTATTGTTGATTTTAATAAAGTATACTTAAACAACGTTAGGATACTCTTAAAGTAGACTGCGAATTAAAATAAGATTAATTCACTATCTACTTTAGGAGTATTTTTTATAGAGTAAGAAAAAATATGTTTAATAATTAAGGTTATTGTATTATAATTATATGTATATGAATAAGGAGGCTACTATAATGCTTGGAAACTCTAAGAAAAATAAATGGTG
>JAQUUM010000187.1 GCA_028693885.1 Bacilli bacterium | reverse complement strand
TTGCGCCATCAATAAAAGATGCACGCCTAAGACTTGATAGAGAAACTCATCAAGTTTCTTATACTTTAGATGAAGAATATAAAGGTATGGGTAATGATAAAAAATATCTTTTAAAAACTTATGGATGCCAAGCCAATTTAAGTGATAGCGAAAAAATTTCAGGTATTTTGGAATTTTTAGGTTTTGAAGAAACTGCTGAAGAAGAAGATGCTGATTTAATTGTTTTTAATACTTGTGCAATTAGAGAAAATGCTGAAGATAGAGTTTTTGGAGAGTTGGGTAGAATCAGTCAATTAAAATATAAGAATAGTGATTTAGTAGTTGTAGTTTGTGGGTGTATGCCACAAGAAGAAAAAACGGTTAGTTTATTAAAACAAAAATATAAACAAGTTGATTTAGTAATAGGCACACATAACTTTTATAAAATTGGAGAATATTTAAAAAAGATATATGAGACTTCTCAAAGAATTACTTTAGTATATTCTAAAGAAGGTGAAGTAGTTGAAATGCCTTTTTCAAAAAGAGTAAGTAATGTAAAAGCTTGGGTTGATATAATGTATGGTTGTGATGAATTTTGTACATATTGTATAGTCCCATATACTAGAGGAAAAGAAAGATCAAGGTTGCCTGAAAGTATTATTAAAGAAGTTAAAGAATTAATTAGTTTAGGCTATAAAGAAATTACTCTTTTAGGTCAAAATGTTAATGCATATGGAAAAGATTTAAATATAAATTATTTTTTCAGTGATTTATTAAATGATTTAGGGAAATTAGATATTAAAAGGATTCGTTTTACAACAAGCCATCCTAAAGATTTTGATCATGCAACATCTCTTGCAATGGCTAATAATAAAAACATAATGCCTCACCTACATTTGCCAGTTCAATCAGGCAGTAATAAGATTTTAAAGAAAATGAATAGAAAATATACTAAGGAAGAATACTTAGAAAAAATAAGTTTTTTAAAATCTCAAGTTAAAGATGTTTCTTTAACTACTGATATTATTGTGGCGTTTCCTACTGAATCAGAAGAAGACTTTGAAGAAACTCTAGATTTGGTAAGAAAAGCTGATTTTGAAGGAGCGTATACTTTTGTATATTCTAAAAGAGAAGGTACACCTGCAGCTAAAATGGTCGATGATCTTGAGGAAGAAGTAAAGAAGAATAGACTTTATAAATTAAACGAACTTATTAATGAGGGATTTGCAAAAGGTAATAAAAGATTTGAAGGTGAAGTGGTTGAAGTTTTAGTTGATGGGAAAAGTGAAAAGAAAGATTCACTTTTAATGGGATATACTAAACATAATAAACTAGTAAACTTTGAAGGTGATGAATCTTTGATTGGAGAATTAGTCAATATAAAAATAACTAAAGCTTTTACTTGGCATTTATTTGGTGAAGTTTTAGAAAATAGTAAATAAAAAAACTTCTTATATTAATTTAAGAAGTTTTTTGTTTTTATATTTAATATGGATCGCTTACTACTGTAGTTCCACCATAGGAATATATCAAAAATAAAATTATTAGAAATGATAAAACAAACAATGCAAATAATATTAGAATGAGTAATTTGGTGAATAAATACTTTTTTGCTTTTTTGTGTAGTGATTCTATATCTACTTGAGATTTAAAAGAATCAGCTATTTCTTTTGTTTCTCCAAATTCTTCTAGGATGTCTTTCATTGTAGAATCAGGATTTTCAAAAAGAAAATCTTTTACATTTTCTTTGAATTCTGATATAAAGGCTAACTTTATATTTGATGAACAAAGCATTTTTGATTTGATGTCTTTTAAATATTTCTTATATTCTTTACTATCTAGAACTTCCATTACCTTTTTTCCTCCCAATTAATTAAACTTAAAAAACCTTTTGAAATTTCTTGATATTTTTCTAATGCGTAATTTAAATATTCTCTGCCTGTTTCTTCAATATGATAGTAGTTTCTAAATCTTTTTTCTCCAACTAATACTTTGTTTGAAGAAATAAGTTTTCTTTCTTCTAGTCTATATAAAGGACCATATAAAGAACCTTCTTTTACTTTAAAAACACCAGCAGTTCTTGTAACCAAATCTTTTCTGATTTTATAGCCATAAGTATCTTCTTCAGTTAAAAGATGTAAGATTAAGATTTCTAATAAACCAAATTTTAAGTTTTCGTCAATATCGTTTTTCCAGTTCATAATATACCTACTTTGTTTGAGATTTCATTAACTTTAATTAAGTTTATTATATAATAAAAATAACTGAATAGCAATACTATTTTAAACAAGGTGTGTTGACAGGTATAGTGAAAAGTGTTATAATTTAAATAAGAAAGAGGGGAAGGGAAAATGAGAAAGATAGGTATTATAATATTAGTAGTTATGTTCATATTTTTATATGGCTGTATGCCAAATCAAAAGATTACTGTTTCCTTTGAAACAAATGGTGGGAGTTTAATTGAAGATATTACAATAGATTCTTCGCTTAACTTTGTCCTATCAGACGATCCTATAAAAGAAGGCTGTGAATTTGCTGGATGGTATAGTGATATTGAGTTAACTGAAGTATATGAATTTAGTGTAATGCCAGCAGAAAGCATAATTCTTTATGCTGATTGGGGAACTGTAGGATTAGAATACGAACTAATCAATAATGATACTGAATATAGTGTAAGTAAAGGAACTGCCATCGAATTAACAGAAATTCAAATTCCTAATATTAAAGATGGCAAACTAGTAACATTTATAAAAGATTTTGTTAATTGTTCTAATTTGAAAAATATTATTATACCAA
>JAQUUM010000020.1 GCA_028693885.1 Bacilli bacterium | reverse complement strand
GGGACGATGGATGTTGTAATACACAACGCTTTTGGTGGTGTTTTATTACACGAAGCTTGTGTTCATTCATTAGAAGCAGAACTTGTTGCAAAAAATGCCTCTGTGTTTTCAAATATGCTGGGTCAAAAAATTGCTAGTGACGTAGTTACGGCTGTAGATGATGCTACTATTGTAAACGAATGGGGGTCAAGTAATATTGATGATGAAGGAGTTAAAACAAAAAGAAATGTTTTAATCGAAAACGGAGTTTTAAAAAGTTATTTAGTTGATTATAAAAATAGTGCTAAAATGAAACACGAAATTACCGGTTCAGGAAGGAGAGCTTCATATAAATATTTACCAACTGCGAGAATGTCAAATACCTTCTTAATGCCTGGAAAAAGTACTTTTGAAGAAATAATTGCTAATACAAAGAGTGGACTTTTTGCAAAAGTAATGGGTGGGGGAAGTGTTGATCCATCAACTGGAGAATTTAATTTTAGTGTTAGTGAAGGCTATATAATTGAAAATGGTAAAATAACAAAGCCTGTTAGAGGTGCAACATTAGTAGGTAGTGGCAAAGATGTTTTAATGAATATTGATATGATTGCAGATAATTTGCTTTTTGGTTATGGAATCTGTGGAGCAAGTAGTGGAAATATACCAGTTTGTGTAGGGCAACCAACTATTCGTGTTAAGAATATGACTGTAGGCGGAAGAGGTAGCTAATATGAAATATGAAAAATTAATAAAAGAGGGATTAAAACAAGGATTTAGTGATCTCGAAATATATTCTTCCACAGTAAAAAAAATGAATGTTCTAGTATTTCAAGAAGAAGTCGAAAAAAATGAAGTTAGTAATTTAACAAATTATACTATAAGGGGAATATTCAAAGGGAAAATGGCTTATTTGAATTCTGAGAATATGAATCAATCTCCTAAAAAGGTTATCGAAAAACTAAAAAATAATGCAAATTCATTGACTACTATACAAGAGGCTGAAATATTTGAAGGCAGCAATAAATATAGTGAAGTAAAAAATAATTATGGTGAGTTTGATAAAATTTCCACCAAAGAAAAAATTAACTTATTATTATCTTTGGAAAAAGAGATAAAACAACTAGATGATAGAATAGTACATATACCTTATTGTAGTTATGATGAAATTCAAAGAGAAGTTTCAATAATTAATTCTAAAGGGCTAAACCTTAATAAAAAATATGAATATGCATATTTAGCAGTTCAAGCAGTTGCTAAAGAAAATACACAAACGCAAAGTTATTTTGATGTAGAGGTGCAAAAGGAGTTTGCGAAATTTGATGTAAAAAAATTTAGTAAAAAAGTAGTTGATAGAGTAATTGCAATGTTAAAAGCTTCTCCTGTTGATTCTGGAGAATATGATATAATATTTGAAAATAGATCAATGATTGATTTGCTTACAGCATTTTTGGCGATCTTTTCTAGCGAAAGAGCTATGGAAAAGAGAAACTTGCTAAGTGATAAAGTTGGAGAAATCATAATGGATGAAAAAATCAATATAATTGAGGATCCTCTTTATGAAAATGCAATAATCAATAATCCTTTTGATGATGAAGGAGTTGCAACATATAAAAAAAGCATTGTTGAAAATGGGAAACTATTGACTTTGTTATATAACTTAAAAACTGCAAAGTTTTATAAAACAAAGTCAACTGGAAATGGTTTTAAAATGGGGAGTGGCATTGGGATTGGTTGTTCTAATCTAATTATAATGCCAGGCGAAAAGAGTTTAGAGCAGTTAGTAAAAGAAACAAAAAACGGCTTACTTATTACAAAAGTAGCGGGGTTACATGCAGGGGTCAATGATATTTCAGGAGATTTTAGTATTCAATCTTCTGGCTTCCAAATCATTGAAGGCGAAATAAAAAAATCAGTAAATTTGATTGTTGTCTCAGGTAATTTTTTCAAGCTTATGAAGAACGTTCTTGATGTAGCAAATGATTTAGAGTTTTCTTATAATAGTTTTGGTGCTCCTTCGATCAAGTTCAAATCTTTACAAGTATCTGGAAAATAAAAAAATAATATAATAGAAATGAGACAAAATGGAAATATTTAATAATTTAGTAATAAAAAATGAAATTTTAAAAGGAATAGAAAAAAAAGGTTTTCTTGAAATGACTGAAGTCCAAGAAAAAGTTATTCCTATAGCTATTGATAATAAGGACCTGATTATTCAGTCTCCCACAGGAACTGGAAAAACATGTGCTTTTGCCATACCAATTTTACAAAAAATAGATTATGAAAATTCTGATATTCAGAGTATAGTTTTAGTGCCTACAAGAGAATTAGCTGTTCAAGTAGCAAATGAAATCAATGAAATTGCATTTTTCTTTAAAAGTTATAGTGCATTAGCTATTTATGGTGGTGAATTTATTGATATTCAAATTAGAAATCTTAGAAAAAGACCTAAAATTGTAGTTGCTACTCCAGGAAGATTGTTGGATCATTTAAGAAGAAAGACAATTAAATTGGGTGAAGTCAAGATCTTAGTTTTAGATGAAGCTGATGAAATGTTGAATATGGGATTTAAAGAAGACTTGGAATTGATATTTGACGAAATGCAGAATGTTGAACAAAAAATGCTTTTTTCAGCTACAATTTCTAGAGAGATTGAAAATATAGCTAAAAAACTTTTAAAAGATTCTGTTTTAGTTAGAATAAGTAAATCTGATTTAACAGTTTCAACAATTTCTCAAAAATATATTGAAGTTTCTGAAAAAGAAAAAGTAGAAGTAATGTCTAGAATTATTGACATAAATGGCTACAAGTTGGTTATGGTTTTTTGTAACACAAAAAGAGATGTTGATGAAGTAACTTCAAAATTACAGTTTAGAGGATATATGGTAGATTCCTTGCATGGAGATATGAAACAAATGCAAAGGGATAGAGTTATGCATAGATTTAGAAAAGGACTTGTTAATATTTTAGTGGCATCAGATGTAGCTGCTAGAGGGCTAGATATAGATGATGTTGATGTAGTCTTCAATTATGATGTCCCTACTGATCCAGAGTATTATGTGCATAGAATTGGAAGAACAGGAAGGGCTAAAAAATCTGGACTTGCAATTATGTTGGTAAAAAGAGAAGAAAAATACTCGATGAAAAATATATTAGCATTTTCTAAAACTGAAATATCAAGAATGGAAGTTCCTGGTATTGAAAGTGTAATTGATGTTAGAGTTAATAAAGTAATAAAAGAAGCGTTGGAAAAAAATGTTTTCAATAAAAATTCTATTTATGTAGAAAAAATAATTAGTAAAATTGAACCTGAAAATATAATGGATTTATTAAAAGGGTTAATTTTGATGCAATTAACTGATGTTGAAGAAGAAGTGCAAAAAACAAGTAGACCTTCAAAGAGTACAAGGTTCTTTTTAGGGCTAGGTAAGAAAGATAGATTTAACAAAATGTCATTGATTGATCATATTTCTAAAGTTACTTCATTACCTAAAAATGAAATAAATGATGTTAGTGTTCAAGATAATTTCAGTTTTTTTGATACGCCGACAGTAAATGCTGATAAAGTTCTATATGGATTTGCTACTAACCCTTATAAAGGAAGACTTGTGACTATTGAAGAGGCAAAAAGCAAGAAAAGGAGATAAATATGAGTAATAAATTGTATACTTCAGAATCTGTTACTGAAGGCCATCCAGATAAGGTTTGTGACCAAATTTCTGATAGCATTTTAGATTATATTATTGAAAACGATCCGAATGCACATGTTGCATGTGAAGTTTGTGCAACTACAGGATTAGTTTTAGTAATGGGTGAAATTACAACTAATACTTATGTAGACATTCCAAAAATTGTTCGTGATACTGTAAAAGAAATTGGTTATAATAATCCTGAATTTGGATTTAATGGAGATGATTTGGCTGTTTTAGTAAGTATAGATGAACAATCACCAGATATTGCGATGGGAGTTTTAGATGATCAAGGTGCAGGAGATCAAGGCCTTATGTTTGGATATGCTACTTCTGAAACCGAAGAATACATGCCTTTACCACTTGTTTTATCACACAAACTAGCAAAGAGACTTGCTCAGGTTAGAAAAGAAAAAGTTGTAGATTATTTAAGACCTGATGGTAAAACTCAAGTTACAATTGAATATAATGAAAAAGAAGAAGCTGTTAGAATTGATAGTGTTGTTGTTTCGACACAACATGGTCTAAATGTAAGTAACGAAGAACTTAGGAGTTTTGTAAAAACTGAAGTTATAGATAAAGTCTTACCAAAAGAATTAGTTGATTCTAATACAAAAATCTTTATTAATGAAACTGGAAGATTTGTTTTGGGTGGTCCTAAAGCAGACTCGGGACTAACGGGCAGAAAAATAATTGTAGACACTTATGGTGGTTTTGCCCACCATGGTGGTGGAGCTTTTTCAGGCAAAGATCCATCTAAAGTGGATAGAAGTGCTGCTTATATGGCAAGATATATTGCAAAAAATCTTGTTGCTACTGGAATTTGCACAAAAGCTGAAATCGGATTAAGTTATGTTATTGGGGTAAGTGAACCAACTTCAATATATTTAAATACTTTTGGAAGTGCTTCTATTTCAGAAGATGAGATAGTAAAAATTATAAAAAAATCTTTCCCATTAACACCAAAAGGAATTATTAGTTATCTTGGACTGAGAAAGCCAATTTATAAACAATTGGCTGCTTATGGCCATATGGGAAGAATTGATCTTGACATTTCTTGGGAAAAATTAGATAAAGTTCAGGAATTAAAAGAATCTTTTAAAAAAATTTTATAGGTAGGGATATGAAAAATTATATATTAACTATTGATCAAGGAACTACAAGTACTAGAGCAATAATTTTTGATAATTTTGGGAATCAAATTATTTTTTCAAAAAAAGAAATTCCTCAAATTACTACTTCTGATGGAGTTGTTGAACAAGATCCTGAGGTTTTGTGGGAATCAGTAGTATATACCGTTAATGATGTTATTTCAAAATTTGAAGGTGACTTAAGCAAAATTAAAGTTTTAGGAATTACAAATCAAAGAGAAACGACTTTAATATGGAATAAAAAAACTGGTGAGTGTGTTCATAATGCCATTGTTTGGCAATCTATACAATCTAAAAAGATTTGTAATGATCTTGTAGAAATGGGATATAGTGATTTATTTAAGAAAAAGACTGGGTTAATAATCTCTCCATATTTTTCAGCTTCTAAAATAAAATGGATTTTTGATAGATATCCTGAGTTAGTTCAAAAAGCTAAAAATAAAGAAATATTATTTGGGACAGTTGATACTTATTTAGTGTGGAAACTAACTAATGGAAAAAAACATATTACTGATTATAGTAACGCTTCAAGAACTATGCTATTTAATATTCATGATTTATGTTGGGATAATGAAATTTTAGAAATACTTGATATTCCCAAAGAAATCCTACCTAGTGTAGTTGATTCTAGTGGTTTGATAGGTGAAGCCACTTATTTAAAGAATTTAAATCCAAAATTATCAGTTGAAATTGGAGCTATAATAGGTGATCAACAAGCTTCATTATTTGGACATTGCTGTTTTGATAAAGGTGATATTAAAAATACTTATGGGACAGGATGCTTTATGTTAATGAATACTCAAGAATATGCAGTTGAATCAAAAACAGGATTATTAACTACAATAGCTTGGTCTATTAATAATAAAGTAGAATATGCTTTAGAAGGCTCGGTGTTTATAGCAGGAGCAGTAGTTCAGTGGATTAGAGATAATATAGGATTAATAAATAGTTCTGATGAAACTGAAAGTATTTGTTATAAGGCTGATGGAAGTGATGGAGTTATTTTTGTCCCTGCTTTTACAGGACTAGGGACTCCATATTGGGATAGCGAAGCTAAAGGTTCAATATTTGGATTAAATAAAAATACGAAAAAAGAGAATATTGTTGCAGCATCTATAGAAGCAATCGCATTTCAATCAAAAGATATCATCGAGTTAATGAAAAAAGAATCAACTTTAAAAACAAAGATTTTAGCGGTTGATGGTGGTGCCAGTGTGAATAATTATTTAATGCAGTTTCAAGCAGATATTCTAAACTGTAAAATTGTAAGACCAGAATGTCTAGAAATGACAGCATTAGGGGCTGCTTATTTAGCAGGGTTAGCATTAAATTTGTTTAATGTCGATGATATAAAAAAGATGCATTGTGTTGATGAAATTTTTGAAAGTAAAATGAGCTTATTAGAATCTAATCAAAGATATAAAAATTGGAAAATAGCAATTAAAGCTACACAAAAGTTTAAGACAAAACGAGGGGTTAATTATGTCAAGAAAATGGAATAATATAAAATATCAAAAGGCATCAAAAGATGCAAACAGGAGTAAAATACTGGCCAAATTTGGGCTAGAAATATACGTTGCTGCAAAATCTGAACCAGATCCAAGTATTAATAGAAATTTACAAATGATAATCGATAAAGCTAAAACATACAAAGTGCCAAGAGATATCATTGATAGAGCAATAGAAAAAGCAAAAGGTGGAAAAGGTGAAGAATACGATAATGTAGTCTATGAGGGGTATGGAACTCACGGGGCTGCAGTAATTGTTGAATGTCTAACTAACAACCTTAATAGAACTGCAAGTGAAGTTAGAGCAGCTTTTACAAAAAATGGTGGTTCTTTAGGCGTAAATGGTTGTGTTTCTTATATGTTTGATACAGTTGCTATTATTGGAGCAACTAATTTAGAAGAAGAAAATGTTTTGGATGCTTTAATAGAAAATGATTGTGATATTCAGGATATTGAGACAACTGATGAAGGAGTTTTTGTGTATGCAGATTCTAAGGAATTTAACAATATACAAAAGGTTTTTCAGGATTTAGGTGTTGAAGATTTTCTTACTTGTGAAATAACTAAAGTACCTAGTACTTATGTTAGTTTGGATGAAGAGAGCAGAAAAAAATTTGATAGATTGATTGATATGCTTGAAGATCTAGAAGATGTTCAGAATGTATATCATAATGTAGAAGATTAATATTATAAGTATAATATTAAATAATATGGTATAATAGACAAGGTGGTTTTTATGAGTACAATAAAATTTGGAGCCTTAGGTGGGCTTGGGGAAAATGGCAAAAATATGTATCTTGTTGAAATTGATGATAAGATATTTGTTTTAGATGGTGGCCTAAAATATCCAAGTGTTGAATTACTAGGAATTGATACTGTTATACCAAATATTTCATATTTAGTTGAAAACAAGGAAAGAGTTCAAGGGATATTTTTGACTCACGGACATGATGATCACGTTGGAGCAATCCCTGAGTTATTAAAATCATTAGATGTTGGAGTGTTTGGGACTCATTTTACGATGTGCATATTAGAAGATTTACTTAATGAAGCTCAAATGGATATCTCAAAATATAGGTTGTATAGGATTAATGAAGAAAAGGAATTAAAGTTCGGCCCTATAAAAGTATCATTTTTTAATGTTAGTCATAGCATTCCTGAGTGTGTAGGTGTTTGTATTAAATCTCAAGATGGGTCGATTGTTTATATGCCGAATTTTAACTTTGATGCTCATCAAGATAAAAGGTATAGAACTTCAATGAATAAAATTACTGATATAGGTAGTGAGAATGTTTTAGCTTTATGTGCGGGTAGTTTAGGAGTTAATAATATTAATAGAGTTCATAATGATTATTCCTTACTTTATACTATAACTGAGATTTTACAAAATTCAAAAAGAGTTATAGTTTCATCATTTTCAAGTGATTTAGATAGAATTCAAAAATTGATTAATATTAGTGTTAATAATAATAGAAGAGTTGCAATTATTGGTAGAAAAGTTCAAAAGCACATCAATATTGCAATGAATAATGAGTATTTAAAAATCCCACAAGATAAGTTGATTAATTTAAAATTTATAGATGATAAAAATCAAAATGATTATGATGATTTGGTTGTAATTGTAACTGGTATTAGACACGAACCATTTTATATGCTTCAAAGGATGTGCAAAGGTCAAGATAGGCTAATAAAAATTAATAAAGAAGATAATATAGTAATTATGAATCCACCAGTACCTGGTACTGAAAAAATGGCAAGCAGAACTATTGATTTATTAAATATTAATAGTAAAAAAGTAACGGTTATAAAAAAACAAATGTTAAGAAGTTCACAAGCAGATAGTGAAGATTTAAAATTATTATATGGTATACTTAATCCCAAGTATATAATTCCAGTGGTTGGGGAATTCCGCCACCAATATGTTCAAAAAAATATTGCACTTGAAGTAGGTAACTCGGAAAAAAAAGTAATAATATTAGAAAATGGAGAGTTGATTAGTTTCCAAAATGGAAATTTACTTCCAAAAAAAGAACAGATTTCTGCTGGAGATGTACTTATTGATGGGTCAATAATTGGGGATATTAATGAAGTTGTTATAAGAGACAGAGAACTATTATCACAAAATGGAGTAGTTATTGTGACTATTGTAATTGATGATAAGAATAGAGATGTATTCTCTGAACCTGAAATAATTTCTAAAGGGTTTGCTGTTGAGACAGATGCAATATTTAAAAAACTAACTTTAACAATCGAAAAAAGAACTAAGACATATTTGCGGAAGTCAAAAATTGATATTAAATCTTTAACAAGTTTACTCACTGATGATATAGCTAGAGAAATTTATTCAGAAATAAAAAAGAGGCCGATTGTAATTCCGGTTTTAACTACAATTTAATAATACTGTGATAAAGAAAAGTAAGTGTTTGAATTATACAGAGAGAGATTGGCAGGTGAAAAATCTCAAATGATACACTGAAAGCTACTTTTGAGTATGAATTAAAAAATTCACGTATAAATGCGTTAAATTTAATTGAGTTGCATAGTTTTTTACTATGAAGTAGGATGGTACCGCGAAAATTTCGTTCCTATATTTTTTAATATAGGAATTTTTTATATGGAGGAGAATATATGAAAAAATTAATGAGTTATGAAATAAGACAGATGTGGTTAGATTTTTTTGCCAGCAAAAATCATGAAGTGATACCAAGTGCTTCATTAATTCCACATAATGATCCGACATTGCTATGGATTAATGCTGGAGTTGCGCCTTTGAAAAAGTTTTTTGATGGAAGAGAAGTACCAAACAATAGAAGAATGACTAATGCTCAAAAATCTATTAGAACTAACGACATTGAAAATGTTGGGAAAACTGCTAGGCACCATACTTTTTTTGAAATGCTTGGCAATTTTTCAGTAGGAGATTATTTTAGAAATGAAGCATTAGAATTTGCTATTGAGATTTTAACTTCGCCTAAATATTTTGCGTTTGAACTTAATAAATTATATTTTACAATTTACACATCAGATAGCGATTCGTTTGAAAAATGGGTAGAATTAGGGGTTTCCCCAAATCATATAATTAAACTAGATCATAATTTTTGGGAAATTGGTGAAGGCCCCTGTGGACCTTGCACTGAAATTTTTTATGATCGTGGTGAAAAATATGATCCTAATAAAGTTGGAATTAGAATGATTCAAGAAGATTTAGAAAACGAAAGATATATTGAGATTTGGAATATAGTTTTTAGTCAATATAATTCAACGCCAGGTAAAAAAAGAGAAGAATATCCTGAATTGCCTAGTAAAAACATTGATACGGGTATGGGGCTTGAACGAATGGCTTGTGTAATGCAAGAAGTTGAAACTAACTACGATACTGATTTATTTATGCCAATTATTAAAATGACAGAAAAACTTTCTTTAACTAAGTACACAGGACAAATGGCTTTTAAAGTAATAGCTGATCATGTTAGAAGTGTAGTTTTTGCTGTTAGTGATGGAGCGACTTTATCTAATGAAGGGCGCGGATATGTTTTAAGAAGATTATTAAGAAGAGCTGTTAGATTTGGGAAAAATATAGGTATTAATAGTGCTTTTCTATATAAATTAGTCAATGTAGTAGTTGATAACATGAAAGTTTTTTATAATGATCTAGCAGTTAATGAAGACAATATTACAAAAATCATAAAGCAAGAGGAAGAAAAATTTTTGTTAACTCTTGAATTAGGAGAGAAAAAATTACTAGAATTTATAAACAATTGTCCAAAAGGAAATGATAAGGTAATAACAAAGGAAACTGCTTTTTTACTATATGATACATTTGGGTTTCCGATTGAGTTAACTATTGAACTAGCTAATGAATATGAGTTTAAAGTTGATGTAAAAGGTTTTAAGGAAGAATTACAAAAACAAAAAGAAAGAGCTAGGATGGCCCGTAATGATAAACAGTCTATGAATGTTCAAAATGAAGAAATGCTTAAATTACATGTAGAAACTGAATTTATAGGTTATAATAATCTTGAGTGTGAGTCTAAGATTGTTGCTATTTTTGTAGATGGTAAATTAGTTGAGAAAGCTTATGATAATGCTTTAATATTATTTTCGCCAACCGTTTTCTATGCAGAATCTGGCGGACAAGTTGGAGATAAAGGGCTTGTGATTTCAAATAGTAATTCATATGAAGTTATTGATACTATAAAGTTACCAAATATGCAACATGCATCTTTGGTTGAAATTAATGATGGATCTTTAGAAATAGGTCAAAAAGTTGTTTTGCATGTTGATAAAGCTTTTAGAGCGAAAGTAGCTAAAAATCATACAGCTACACATTTGTTGAATGAATCATTAAGACAAGTTGTAGGAACTCATATTTATCAACATGGATCAAATGTAAATGCTAATAATTTAAGGTTTGATTTTAATAATTTTGAAATGCTAAATGAAGAGCAAATACTTAAAATTGAAAAATTAGTTAATAAAGAAATAATGAATTCTAACAATGTTGTTGTAAGAGAAATACCTTTAGCTGAAGCAAAAAACCAAGGAGTACAAGCTGTTTTTGGAGAGAAATATGGAGATATTGTTAGAGTAGTAGATACGAATTTTAGTAAAGAATTATGTGGAGGCACACATGTTTCAAATACCAAAGAAATAGAAAAATTTGCTATTACATCAATTGAAGCAAAAGGTTCTGGGATATTTAGAATCGAGGCATCTACTAGTAATCAAATAGAAAAAGAGTTAGATGAAAGACTTGCAAATATCAATAGTGAGATTTCTGATTTGTTGAAAAAAGCTGAAATTATGGTAAAAGAGGCTAATCAAAAAGGGATTGATTTAAAATTTGAATTTAAGGAAAACGATAATAATGAAAAAAGTTATAGTAGAATAATTTCAAAGAAAATAACGTTGAATGATTTGCGAGAAAAAATCAAAGAAATTTCAAAAAATTATCAAAAAATCTTACAAGAACAAAATACCGAAGCAATTGAAAAATATTTATCAAATGTAAAAGAAATAAAAAATAAAAAAATATGTATTTTTGATGTAAAAGATGTTAATATTGATGTATTAAAAGATTTAATTGATAGAATCAGCGATTATTTAAAAGAAAGCATAGTTTTTGTTGGAAACATAATTGAAGATAAGATCGTTTTTTTGTGTAAAAATAAAATTCCATCCTTAAATGCTGGATTGCTTGTAAAAAAGGCTGCTATTATTTGTGGTGGAAATGGTGGTGGAAGACCAGATTTCGCTCAAGCAGGTGGTAAAAATTTAGAATTTCTAGGAAAAGCTTTTGAAGAAGTTTATACAGAAATTGAGGATAAAATATGAAAATCATAGGATTAGACTTAGGTACTAAAACTTTAGGAGTTGCTATTAGTGATGCATTAGGAATTATTGCTAACCCAATTGGAACTTACAGGATTGAAGAAAAAAACTTAAATCAAGCTTTAGAATTTGTAAAAGATTTGATTAAAGAACACGGAATAATTGAAATAGTCTTAGGGTTCCCTAAAAATATGGATGGATCTACTGGATTTCAATGTGATTATATTTCAGAATTTAAAGAAATTCTTGAAAAAGAAACTGGGTTAAAAGTTTTTCTAATAGATGAGAGATTAACATCAGTGATTGCTAATAGAACAATGTTAAGCGCTGATATGAGTAGGCAAAAAAGAAAAAAGAATGTTGATAAATTAGCTGCATCTATTATTTTGCAGGGATATTTAGATTCAAATAAATTTAAGAAAGGATTTTAATATGAAAAATCAATTAAAAGAAAATCAGTTGACTTATGTAGATGATAAAGGTAATGAGATATTGTGTGATATACTATTTACTTTTGAAAACAACGAATTTAATAAAAACTATGTATTGTTTTACCCTACAGGAAGCTTAGAAGAAGAAGAGATTCAAGTTTATGCTGCATCTTATGAACCACTTGAGGGGGAAATCGGTGAATTAAATGAGATCACAACAGATGAAGAATGGAAGATGATTGAAGAAGTTTTAGCTGCATTTGAAAATGATAATGAAGAGGAATCTGAAGAATAATTAATATAATAAAAAGAAGATAAAATTCGCATTTGAATTTCATCTTCTTTTTTGTTAATTACTTATTAATAATTTTATCGGCTATATTATTGTATATTTGTCCAATTAATTCATTGTCCTCGTATAAACCAGTGTTTTTTGCAGGTAAATTAATAGGAATTTCTGCTAACAAAGTTACGTTAAGTTTCTTTGCCAGTTCTTCGCCTTTTCCTTTTCCAAATATGTATTCTTTCTCTCCGCTGGATTTATTTAGAAAGTATGACATATTTTCAATTACACCAAATACAATGTGCTTAAGTTCTTGAGCTGCATAACCAGCTTTTATGGCAACATGGGATGCAGATATATGAGGA
>JAQUUM010000186.1 GCA_028693885.1 Bacilli bacterium | reverse complement strand
AACTGTAGCTATTGCTTGATTATTACTTGACCAAACAAGCCCTGTAATAACTCCTTGGTCTGGAGTTGCAGTTAATACAACTGAATCATCTATATTAACAAAGTTACTTCCATTAATAACTAAAGATGTTGGATTTACAACAACCACATCATCTGCTCTTACAGTAACAGTTACTGTATCAGATTTATTATTAACTATTGCAATAATAGTGGCTGTCCCTGGTTGATTAGCTGTAAGAATTCCTGTAGCATCAATTGATGCTACTTGACTATTATTAGACATCCAAATAATATCATCACCTAAATAAGTAGAAGCTCCATAATTAGCTCTAAAAATTATGCTTTCTCCAACTTTTAAGTTTTGGTCTCCATTAACTATAGTAACAGTTTCTACTACAAGCGGTGGGTCTTCTTCATCAGTTGAACCATCAACTACACTAATATTTACTATAGCACTTGCCTCAGGCGTATTTTCAGTAGCCAAAACTTTAATAGTTAAAGTAGCCTCTCCAACTCCCACTCCACTAACTATGCCGTTAGCAACAGTAAATACTGCTTCATTTGATGATGTATATGTAAAAATTCCTGTTGGGAAGTTTGTATCAAATTCAACCTGAACAACATCACCAACTTCTAACTCGACATTTTCTTCAGTTAAAGTAATATAAGGTATTACCCCATCAGCTATAATACAACCCGATAGTCCAAATAATACAATTGCTAGAAGTAGAAATTTTAATTTTTTCATAAATCTCTCCTTAATTAAAAATAAAATTTTCCTATCTATATTATATATTTAAATCTAAGTTTCACCTAATACTTTTTAAAAAATCTTAACTTATACTTAAACTTCATTTTCTTTCTTCTTACGATTATAAAGAAATGCACAAACAACAGTTGCAATCGGAACAATTGAAATTAATACAAGACATCCTATTAAAGCTTGTATTATTTCAATTACAATCTCTTCTCTTAAAAGCAAAATATCAGTTTCTACAAAACTCATCATATAAACAATAAAAGCTAAACTAGAACCAGCATACGCTAAAATCAAAGTACTAGACATTGTTCCAATCATATCACGTCCTACTACTCCACCTGATTTTATCGTTTGTTTAAACGAAGGATGCATTGACTCATCACTAATTTCTTTTAAAGCTGAACACATTGATATTCCCATATCCATAACAGCTCCAAGAGTACCAATAGTAATTGCTCCAAATAATAATGCTCTCATATCAATTGGAGTATCTAAAACAATACCTCTACTAAAAACACGATATTCCTCAACAGTAGAATTACCAGACAAACTCAAAATGCTTCTTAAAATAATAGTTAATATTGCTCCAAGCAATATTCCCACAAAACAAGCAACGATTGAAGCCAGTCCTTTTTTATTAGCTCCTACAATTAAAAGAGTCGTGACTAATATCGTATATATACATATTATTATAGTCCAAAAATAAATGTTATACCCATTTATTATTGCAGGAATATAAACAACAAAAACTCCTACAAAAGTAAGTGCTACGGCTAAAGCCGACATCAAACCTTTATACTTACCATAGACAATTAAAAACAATAAAAAAACAATTGCAATAATAACCAAAGCATTTATTCTATCATACTCATAAAAATCCCAAGTTATATCCTCAGCAAATACTGCTCTTAAAACCATATTAGAATCTACTTCACTTGTAAAGAAAAATTCATCCCCCTCATAAAACCAGCCAAAGAATGCAAGACCTTCTTTAGTAGGATTTGTTTCTGGCCTATTTAAAACACTACCTTCTAATACCTCTTCATGTGTAACAACATCATCTACTACATAACTAACTGTAAAATAACCTTCACTTGCAAGGGGTTGTTCTATAATAGTTTCAGCAGTTTTCCAAATAATCGAAGCGGCGTGATTATAAACCCTTATTTTCTTACCAACTTTAACTTTATCTTCTGAATAAATATTATTAGAAAGTGACAACTCTTGATAACATCTAATCACTTCACCTGCATTATCACCTTTTAAAATCACTCCATCAAATACTACAAATATCTTAAACATATCAACATGAGTATTAATTGTCTCATCTCCAATAGTTTGAGTATTATCATAACTTTGATCTTCTACAGTTTCACCAACAATATTAGTTACTTCAACTACATTAATTGGCCCCGGAGGTGATTCAAACCAAAAATCAAAAATACTATATTTAAAACTAAAAAGCAAAATAAAGGTAATCGCTAAAACTAATGTTGTTATAACAACAATAAATTGTTTTAACCTAAACTTTTCTTTTACATATTTTTTAAATCTTAAAAATAAATTCTTAAAAAACAACAATACTTTTTTCATATATTTTTCACCATTTAACTTATTACTATAATTATATAACTAAAGTATTTTTTAAACAATAAAAAAACAATTAAGCATTATCTCTTGACTGTATATCATATTCCATAACCTTAAATTGCTTTCCATCTTTAACCGCAATCAATAATTTTTCTCCTCTTTTTTCTTCACCAGATGATCCATAGCTTACTCCATAAATATCTTCTTCAACTTCTATTGTTTTAAAAGCTCAGTTGTTTCACCATTTAAAATAATTGCTAAAAGTTTTGATATTTTTCTCATTTTCCCTCTCTCTTTCTTATTTAAATTGTATCTCTTTTCGCTGTATCTGTAAACATACTTTTCTTAAAGTAGTATTGTTATTTAGTTATGTTTATTATATAATAAACTTAATTAAAGTTAATGAAATCTCAAACAAAGTAGGTATATTATGAACTGGAAAAAT
>JAQUUM010000019.1 GCA_028693885.1 Bacilli bacterium | reverse complement strand
AACTTCATTCATTCTTTCACCTACTTATTTTTGCCATTTATCTAAATCAGCAAGATCACCAAAAGTATTTAGTACTTTCTTTTGTTCCTTTAGAACTTTTGAAATTTCCTTATCTGTACTTTTACTTGTACTAGTAAATGAATCGCTTTGCATTTGAGAAGCTAGAATTAACTTCATCTCATTTTTATCAAAAACTCTAACGATTAATTCTATTTCATTACCTACTTTATAATTGCTTAGGCTAACATTTCCTAAACTTCGTTTAGAAGCATAACCTAAGATCCCCTGAACGTTAACTTTAATCCCATCTTTTAATATAACTGTGACAATACCTTTGACAGAATCGTTTTGTTTTAGGTTTAAACATTCCCAAGGATTGTCTTGGCATTTTTTACGAGATAATATTATTCGTCTTTTTAAAGGATCTATTTCAATAATCTTTACATCTAGTGTATCGCCTTTTTTTACTAAATCAGTTAAATATGTATCTCTTTCCCAGGAAAACTCACTCTTTGGAATAAACCCAGATATTTCTTCGTTGATTTTTACAACAACTCCGGATTTGTTTATTTCAGAAACGATTACGTTTACGATATCTCCAACTTTATTTGTTTCACTAAATTCTTTCCACATGTCTGGCAAAATAGCTTTTCGAGAAAGACCTATTTGATTATTATCTATTTTAATGACTTGAACTTTAATGTTTTCTCCAACTTTTAAGCAATCATTGATATCGATATGGCTATGTGCAACTTCTGAAATATGAAGTAACCCTTCAATACCTTGTTCTAATTCGATAAAGGCACCATATTCTTTAATAGTTTTAACAGTCCCATCTAATACATCACCTATTTTAATATTATTTAAAAACACTTCTTTATTAGCTTTGTATTTAATAGATTTAGCTACATTATGACTTACTATTAAGCGAATTCTAGTAAAATCAAGACGAATTGGAGCAACTTCTAAATCTTCTCCAATTATTTTTTTAAATTCTTCTGATTTTAAATCAATTTGAGAAGACGGTAAAAGACATGAAAAATCATCATGTTTTAGCAATAATCCTTCAGGAATTTCTTTAATAACTTTAGCAAAGATAGTTTCGTGTTTTTGTATAATTTCTTCATATTTTGAAAGTTCTTTTCTTTTTTCTACTAATCTAGTAGATACAAGTACTTTATTATTTGGTAATGTTTTTTTAACAACTACTGTGTATTTTTCACCAATTTCAAAAAAATCAAATAAACTTTCACTATCTTTAACAGTCGTATCATTATGAGATAGAATTCCTTCTTGTCCGTTTTCAAAAGTAAAAACAACTTTTTCATCTATAATTTTGTCATTTACTTGTTTTGCTTTAGTAACTTCCTTAACAACACCTTCAACTTGTTGTAAATTTTTTAATTTTGATGAGTTAGAATTTTTCTCAGATACTGTAGTATTTTCTTCGCTTAAAGATTTACTATCTTCTCCCTCTTGCTTTGTTTCCTTTTTTTCTAATAAATCTTTTTCGTTTTCCATTTTAAAACCTCTTTCTATAGCTAATTGTATTACTTTATGCAATACCTGGTTAATACCTAAATTTGTTGTATCGATCCTTATAGCATCATCAGCTTGTTTTAATGGGCTGATTATCCTATTAGAGTCTTTATAATCTCTTTCAGTAATTTCTTTTATCGTATCTTCAATTGAAATATCTAAACTATTTTTTTCTAATCTTTCTAATCTTCTTCTATTTGCTCTTTCTTCAACAGTTGCGTCTAAAAAAATTTTTAAATTAGCTTTAGGAAGAACAACCGTTCCAATATCTCTTCCATCCATTACTATGTTATCATTTGCAGCATATTCTCTTTGAAGTTTTACTAATTTTGCTCTTACAGTTTTAAAGGTAGATACTAAAGAAACATTTTCAGTAACTTGGATTGATCTAATTTTATCACTAACATCAACGCCATCTAAAAAAATTTTTTCTTTTTTGAAAGTAATATCAGTAGTTTCTAAAAAGTTATATTCATTCTCATTAGTTAGGTTAATTTTTAGATTTAATGCTTTTAGAGTAATTGCTCGATACATAGCACCAGTGTCTAAGTGTATAAAATTAAAATGTTTAGATAATGCATTAGCA
The DNA here is from genome assembly GCA_028693885.1 of Bacilli bacterium. Lineage (GTDB taxonomy): Bacteria > Bacillota_I > Bacilli_A > ML615J-28 > CAG-698 > JAQUUM01. The sequence goes on along the minus strand of JAQUUM010000019.1, from coordinate 10,819 downwards.
ATAGTACTTTTTCCAGCACTTGCTGGACCATCAATTGCAATTTGCCATCCCATGTAATCACCTCAAAAATACTCTATTATTATATCATAAAATATAGAAAAATTCAATATTAATTTTATTAACTTATTGCTTATTATTATTTAAGGAATAAAGTTGTTTTACTTCATGAAAACTAAGTTCTCTAACTTCTCCCTCTTTTATGTTGTCTATTTTAATACATCCAAATCTAATTCTGCTTAACCTTTTAACCTTGTGTCCTACTACTTCAAACATTTTTTTAATTTGATGATATTTTCCCTCTTCGATAATTATATTTATTGAAGCTGAGTTGTTAATATTATCAATTGAATCAATTTTAACTTTGCATTTTTTTGTAGTATATCCACCTATGTCTACTCCATTAGCAATTTTTTTTAGTGTTTCTTTGCTAGGAATTCCAGTGGTTCTTACCAAATATTCTTTTTCAACATTTGAATTTGGACCAATTAATAAATTAGATAATTCTCCGTCATTAGTAAGTAATATAACTCCTTTAGTATCATAATCTAATCTTCCAATCGGAAATAGATTGTATTTTTTTAGTTCATTTGGCAAAAAAGAAATTATAGTATTTCTATTCTTGTCATCTGTAGTTGATGAGATTATATATCTAGGTTTATTTAAAACATAATATTTAAGTTCTTGTTTTTCAATTATAATATTATCAACTTTAATTATATCACTACGAGAAACTTTGTATCCCATAGAGTTTACTACGATATCATTAACAGATACTCTATTTTCAAGAATTAATTCTTCAGCTTTTCTTCGCGAAGTTATTCCTGCTTGAGCTATAACTTTTTGTAATCTTTCCATTGTTCACCATTCCTAGAGTATTTTACCATACTTGGAGTTAAAAAACAATTATTTATTTTTAAAAGAAAACACCTAAGTAATTTTAGGTGTTTAAGTTATTCGGGATCTTCAACTTTTTTTAATTCTATAATTTCTAATAAAATATTTCTAATTCTTCGATGATCTACTTTAGATATTGTAAATACTAATTCGTATTCTTTATAAACTGGGTTTTCTAAATCGTGCTCTTCATATGAAGAATTATATTTGATAACTTTTCCTTCGTAGGGAACTTCATCAGAAATTTCATATAAAAATCCTCCTACACTAGTATATTTAGCATCTGGAATTTTACCTATTTTTAAATCGTCAAATAGTTCTTCAAGCGAAGCTTCACTAGATACCAAATACTTATTTGGTTCAATCTCAGTTATTAGATCTCCGTTTTCGTCATCATACTCATCGTAAATTTCACCTACTAGTTCCTCAAGAGCATCTTCCATTGTTACAATACCACTTGTTCCACCATATTCATCCAAAACAATCGCAAAGTGTTTTTTTTGTTTTTGCATCTCTCTAATTAAGTCATCAACCTTAGTTGTTTCAAGAACAAAAAGTGGTGTTACAAGCAATTCAGAAAGTTTAGTTTCTTTATTTTTTAATAAACTAGTAAAAAAATCTCTTTCGCTTAATATTCCGATTATATTGTCTTTGTCATTTTCATAAACGGGAACTCTAGAAAACTGATATTTAAAAAATTTTTCTTTTATTCTTTCAATAGAATCATTAATATTAATAGCAACCATATCTACTCTAGGTGTCATAATATCATAAACAGACCTAGTATTTAAGGAAATTGCACTTTGAATCAAGTCGGCGTCATCTTCATCAATAACTCCTTCTGTTTCCATTACATCAATAATTGACTCTAGCTCGTTTTCTGTAACTAAAGGATTGTTATTTTTATTCTTATTTTTTGAAGATAAAGCTTTGCTTAACTTTAAAAAGAAAAATGTAATAGGGAATAATAATTTGATGAAAAAATACATTAAACCAGAATATCTTAGAACGAATTTTTCTGGATTAATTTTCGTAGTAGATTTAGGTAAGATCTCACCAAAAATTAGTACGATAATAGTCATAAAAATTGTACTTAATATATTTGAAGCAGTTGGATTTGATATCAAATTATTAAATATAAATACCGAAATTGTAGTAGCACTTATATTAACTATATTATTACCAACTAATACTGTAGTTAAGGTCAAATCAAATTTTTCAGCGATAAATACTGCTTTATTAGCACCTTTAATTTTGTCTTCTTGATATTTTTTAATTCTAATTATATTGACACTTGAATAAGCTGTTTCGTTGGCAGAAAAAAATGCAGAAAAAACAAGCAAAATAATTAATGCAATAAAAAAAGGAATATTTAAAAGCAAACTACTCAATAATATACTGTTATTAATCGACGTGAGTGGAACCAAAAAGCAACACCTCTATTTCTAATTTTTTTATATATATTTATTATACATAAAAATTGCGTTATATTCAAGTTATTTAAATTTATTTATGATATTTTCTTATGATTTATTCGAAATTCAAATTTTTCAATTGGTCAAGTGTAAAAATACCGTCTTTTCTTATTAGGACATCATCAAAATATATTTCCCCACCACCATATTCTGATCTTTGAATTAATACTAAATCCCAATGTATAGAGGAATCATTTCCATTTTCTGCTTCACCTTTGTAACATTGGCCGGGAGTAAAATGCAAGCTTCCTGCAATTTTTTCATCAAATAAAATATCTCCCATTGGATGCATAATTTTAGGATTAACACCTAAAGCAAATTCACCAATATACCTTGCACCCTCATCTGTATCGAGTATTTGGTTTAATTTTTCGATATTGTCATCAGCTGTAGCTTCAATAATTTTTCCGTTTTCGAATTTAAGTTTTACATTTTTGAAAACAATACTTTGATAGGGACTAGCTGTGTTGTACTTAATAGTACCATTAACGGAATTTTTTATAGGTGCTGTGAAAATCTCTCCATCAGGAATATTAGCAGTGCCAGCACATATGATAGATGGAATATTTTTAATTGAAAATGTTAAGTCTGTTTCATTCCCAACAATTCTAACTCGATCCGTTTTTTCCATCAATGTTTTTAAGGGCATTAAATCCTCTTCCATTTTTTTATAATTAACTGTACAAACATCTAAAAGATAATCAAAAAATCTTTCGTAACTCATACCTGCTTTTTGTGCCAGCCCATAGGTTGGATAATTTAATAAAACCCATTTTTTTTCATTAATAATTATATCCGAAGACTTTCTCATTTTTATTGATGCCATTTTTTGTTTTTCCATAGGTACATCTTCCATATAACTATCATTTTTTTCTGCGTAAATAGAGATACATGAGTCTATACTTTTGTAAATTGATTCATTCCATGAAGAAAGTTTATCGAAATACTGTTCTTTTGCATTAATAATAACTTCTCTAGTTATATCTTCGTCACGGAGTTGTACATATGGAATACCGCCATTTTGATGGATTACATTAATAAGAGTTTTTAGAAGTGGGATACTCTCAATATCTGCCCGTAATAAAACATTTTCGTTTTCTTTCATTTTTATAGAGTGTTTAACTAGTAATTCAGACAATTGAAAAAACCTTGGATCTTTCATATTTTCACTCCTTTTTTTATTTTTTCGTACAAATTTAAAATTATATCGTTGTTAAAAGGTTCTAAATTATTTTTAATTTTTTCTAAAACTAATGTTAAGCTTTTCTCTATGATTTCTGTTATTTCATTAGAATAATTTAAATCAATAACATTAAACTCATATTCATCACGATCTAATACTAGTATATCTCCATTTGGAAATAGTTTAACATCTAAATCATAATCTATATATTTTATACCTTCTAAATCTTCAATAAATGGAGAACTTAAGTTACAGTAATAATAAATATCATTAGAAATGTTTTTAATCATACATATAACATTAAACCAAAGGTTTTTATAGAAATAACATATAGCAGGTTCTCTTGTTTTCCACTTTCGTCCATCTCCATCTATGACTTCTACCTTATTATTTAAAACAATAATTTTTTCATCGTCTTCATAAATTTTAATAGCGTTTTTCCATACTCTATGTAGTTCGCCGCTATGTTTATAACTGATGATATCTATTTTTGTCATTTTTGCACACTTTCTAGATTGTTTTTTATAATATTTATTATTTGTGAGACAGTTTCATCAATATTGTTGTAATTGACTTCTACATTATGACAACTAAGTTGGTTTTTTATCCAAGTTATTTGTCTCTTTGCATAATTTCTAGTTTTTTGCTTTATAATTTCAGCACATTCGTCAAAGGACAATGTATTATCTAAATATTTATTAATTTCTCTATAGCCTATTTCCATCAATCTGTCTATATTAACGTTATTATTTTTAAGTGTTGAGACTTCTTCTATCCATCCAGCTTTAATCATATTATCGAATCTTTTGTTTATTCTTGAGTATAATGTATTTCTATCGGTCATTAGATTTATAAAAATTGTATCATATAGACATTTGTTTTTTTCAGTTTTAGCACTAAGCAATTGTCCTGACTCAGCAATTTCTAAAGCTCTTAAGACTCGTCTTCTATTATTGCAATGAATTTTTTTACTTGAAATTTGATCGATTTTTGCTAAGATGTTGTGTAAATCTTGATTTGTAAGATTAGAATATTTTTCTTCAAAATCCAGATTTCTAGACTTTTCGCAAAGTTTATAATCAAAAAGAGCAGACTTGATATATAAACCTGATCCTCCAACTAATATAGGTTGGATTTTATTATTTAAGTAATAATCTATCAAAGGACGGATTTTTTTTTGGAAATCATAAATGTTAAAATTATCATTTATATTCAAAAAATCAATCATTTCATGCTTTACTATCAATTTTTCTTCTTCAGAAATTTTAGCAGTTCCAATATTTATATCTTTTTTGAACTGGGCAGCATCTACGTTTATTATTATACCTTTTAACTTTTTTGCAAGTTCTATAGATACATCAGTTTTACCAATTCCTGTGGGGCCAGTAATAACAATTACTTTCATATAATTCTTTTAAACCATTTCTCGATTTCTTTTTGATTCAAACTAATAATGGTTGGTCTTCCATGAGGGCAAGTATGTGGGTTATCACAATTTTCTAGTCTTTGAATTAAAAAATCTACCTCAGTACTATTAATGTAAGTATTAGCTTTTAATGATTCTTTGCACGCAAGTGATTTGGCAACGAATTCAATAAATTGTATTTTTGAATTTTTTTTATTAGCTATTAAATTAGTTAAAATTTCTTCAACAAATTCTTTTTCTTGGTTTTTAATTATCCAAGTAGGAATTTGTCTAACTAAAAAAGAACCACTTCCAAAATTTTCGATTTCAATACCTAATTCTTTGATTTCATTAATTTTATTATCTATTAAAATAGAATCACTCAAACTAAAATCTACTTTTATTGGAACAATTAATTCTTGGGTCATAACTTTTTCTTTATTCATTTCAAAAATTATTTTTTCATAATTGATTCTTTCCATAGCGGCATGTTGATCAATCAAATAAAATTTTTCTTCATTTTGAGCTAAAATGTAAGTTCCAAAAAGTTGTCCAATATAATACATCTTTGGCAATTTTGTATTAAAGTTTGTTTCTTTACTATTAAATAGAATTTCTTCTTGTAAAAATTGCGTATTTTCAATCTCACAATTTTCTTTTTTAGTTTCATAATTTTCAATGATTTTTTCAGTATTTTCTGGTATAGACTTATATTCATCTTTTATAAAATTTATTGTTTGGTCGATTGTATTCTTGTTAAGTAACTCTTTATCTTGATTATCATTTTTACTTTTATCGATTATCAAACTAACTCTATTTAGGGCTCTTTTAATTGCTGTTTTTATTAATTCTAACAATCTAGATTCATCAGTGAATCTAACTTCTGATTTAGTTGGATGAATATTTACATCTACTAGTGATGGATCAACTTCAATTTGTATTATAGATATTGGATATCTACCTTTCATTAGTTTGTCTTCATATCCGTTTACAACGGCATTTATTATAGCAAAATTTCTAACGCTTCGATTATTTACTAAAATATTGATTTGAGATCTATTAGATCTAGTAACTTCTAAATTAGATGTAAAACCGTAAACTTTAAAATATCCGTCAGCATCAAATAAATCCAGCATATTTTTAGCAATTTCATACCCATATATGTTGGATATCACTTCTAAAACTTTACTATTACCATTTGTTTGTATTATTGTTTTATCATTATTTATAAGTTTAAAAGAAATATTAGGATGGGCTAATGCAATTTTATTAATAAAGTCAACAATGTAACTCAATTCAATATTAAGCGATTGAATGTTTTGAAGCCTTGCTGGAGTATTATAAAATAAATTTTTTACCGAAATTTCAGTTCCTTTAGGTTGAGAAATTATACCTTCCGATATAAAGTTTCCACCTTTATAAGAAAAAATAACACCTTTTAATCCATCAGTACTAGTTTTTAAAGTAAAGTGGGAAACTGCCACAATACTTGGTAAAGCTTCTCCTCTAAAACCTAAAGTTTTTATGGAGTTTAGGTCGCGAGGTTCTTTAATTTTACTTGTAGCATGAGGCAAAACAGACAATCTAGCATCCTCAGAATCCATCCCATTACCATCATCTGACACCGTAATTTCTTTGATACCAGAGTCTTTTAGAAAAATGGTTATATTTTTCGCATCGGCATCTATTGAGTTTTCAACCAATTCTTTAACTACAGAAGCTGCTCTTTCTATCACTTCTCCTGCAGCAATTAAATTAGCCATATGTTGGTCTAGTTTTTGAATTTTAGGCATAATTACCTCATTTTCTAATTTTCTTTTGTAAGTCTGATAATTTATTTAATGCATCAATAGGATTAACTTTATTTAAATCTATATTTTTAATTTCGTTTAAAACTTCTGATTCAATTTCCGTTGTAGAATCAAAAATTAAAGGTTGTTGATAGTTTTTTATGGAGAATTTTTTGTGTTTAAATATAGTGTTATCTTCAAGTTTATTAAGTAGATCATTAGCTCTTAAAGTTACTTCTATTGGTAGTTTAGCTATTTTCGCAACATTAATACCATAACTTTTATCAGCAGGTCCTTTTAAAACTTTATGAATGAAAATTATTTCACCTTTTTCCTCCCGAACCGAAACATGAACATTTTTAAGATTTTCTAAATCATTTTCTAAAACTGTTATTTCATGGTAGTGTGTAGAAAATAAAGTCTTACATTTTATTTTCTCATGAATAAATTCAATAATAGCTTGTGCTAAAGCCATTCCGTCATATGTTGCAGTCCCTCTACCAATTTCGTCAAATAATATTAAACTATTTATAGTAGCATACTTTAAAGCATTATTAACCTCATTCATTTCTACCATAAAAGTGGATTGACCTCCTACTATATCATCAGCTGCACCTATTCTTGTAAATATTTGGTCAAAGACAGGAATATTAGCTTTTTTTGCACTAACAAAGCAACCTATTTGTGCCATAATAGATATTAAGGCAATTTGCCTCATAAAAGTGGATTTACCACTCATATTAGGGCCCGTGATTAGTAATATCGAATCATTTGGATTCATAGTTAGATCATTAGAATTGAATTTTTCATCAGTTAGAAAGATTTCAATAACTGGATGTCTGCTATCTTTAATTTCAATAAAATTATCATTGTTTAAAGATGGTCTGACATAATTATTTTCATTACTAACTTTAGTAAAAGATTGCAGCATGTCTATTTCGGAGATTATCTTAGCTATATTTTGAAAATCATTTATATATAGTTTGCATTCATTTCTAATATCACAGAAAATTTTATATTCTAATTCAAGTGTTTTTTCTTCTGCTCTTAAGATTAAGGCTTCTTTTTCTTTTAATTCTTCTGTAATATATCTTTCTGCATTGCTAAGAGTTTGTTTTCTGATATATCCAAATTCTTGTTTAACATTAATAGCATTCCCTTTGGATATTTCTATGTAATATCCAAATACTCTATTATAGCCCAATTTTAAATTTTTAATCCCTGTTTTTAAGCGTTCTTTATTTTCTAATGATACTAAATATTCCTTACTTTCTGAGTTGATTTTTTTTAATTCATCTAATTCTAAATTATAATTTGATTTAATAATATTGCCATCTTTCAAAGAGAAAGGTGCATCTTCAGATATTGATGAATTTAAAAGATCACTAATTTTAATTATAGTGTTTTGATAGTTATCTAATCTAGAAAATTTTTTTATTTTTAATTTATTAATTAACGTTATAATTTTTGGAATTACATTTAAAGATTTTTTTAATTGTAACAAATCTCTTGGATTTGCACTTTCATAGGCAATTTTTCCGCTTATTCTTTCTAGATCATAAATTAAAGATAGCATATCTCTAATTTCTGATGTTTCTATAAAATTATTTTTTAAAATATCTATAACATCAAATCTTTGATTAATTTCCTCGATTGATACTAAAGGAAACATTATAGATTGTTTCAAATATCTACTGCCCATAGCTGTTTGGCATTTATCTAAAATATTCAATAATGTATTCTTCTTATTTTGAAATCTTAAAGTTTCAAGTAATTCTAAATTTCTTCTTGATGAAAAATCTATCTTTAAAAAATTAGCACTTGAAATTTTATTAACTTTTTGTAAATGTAATAAAGTTCTTTTTTGTGTTTTTATTAAATAATTTAGTAATCTGTAAAAAGTTTTTTCTTCACTTTTATCTAATCCTTCAGATAAACTTTTTAAGTAAGCTATTGGATTATCATTTGTTTCTTGTGATATAGTAATTGATAGACTGTTTTTTAAATATGGAAGGTAAATATAATTGAAATTATTATCTACTACTAATTCTCTAATATTTAGTTTGATGATTTCATTTTGTAGTAAATCTTCATTAAGTGGTATATTCATCAAATGTATTTCTCCAGTTGATAAGTCAGCATAACAAAAGATGTATTTATCTTTTTCTGCTGAAATAGAACCGATGAAAACGTTACTTTTTTCATCAAAATTAGCACCTGATAAAATTGTACCAGGTGTAACTATTCGTATAACTTCTCTTCTTACAATTCCTTGAGCTTCTTTTGGATTCTCAACTTGTTCTACTATTGCTATTTTATAGCCTTTTTCTGTTAGTTTATCTATATATGAATCAACACTATGAAAAGGGACTCCGCACATAGGTACTCTTTCACTGGTGCCTGCATCTCTACCCGTAAGTACTATCTCTAATTCCTTTGAAGCTAATATTGCATCATTAAAAAACATTTCATAAAAATCACCTAATCTAAAGAATACTAAAGTATCTTTATATTGCTCTTTAATTTCTAAATATTGTCTCATCATTGGAGTATACTGCATTTTGTCTATTTCTTCATACATAATTTCACCTAATTATATATATTTTATCAAATTTTTATAAAAAATGCAACTAACAATAAGTCTCATAAAAAAATAAAATTTAAGAAATCTTAAATTTTACTCTTTTAATAATTCTTTTGCTAGCATTAAACTGCTATCTGTGATTTTATCTTTCGAAATCATACTTGCAATTTCATTTACTCTTTCATTATAATTTAAATATTTAGTTGTAGTGGTAGTTCTATCATCTTTGATTTGTTTGCTGATTTTCATGTGGTAATCAGCAATTGCAGCAATTTGTGGTAAATGTGAAATACATAATACTTGATTCTCTTTAGATATTGTTTTTAACTTAATTGCAATACTTTGTGCAACTGCTCCACTAACACCTTGATCTATTTCATCGAATATAAATAATTTTGAATTTAATTTTGAATTAATTGATGCTTTTAAAGCTAACATAAATCTAGACATTTCACCACCTGAAGCAACTTTTGACAAAGGTTTTAATTTTTCACCCAAATTGAACGAAACTAGAAAGTCAACATTATCAATACCAGTTTTAGAAAAATCGGTTTGGCTAAATTCAATTTTAAAAGAAGAGTCATTTAAATGAAGTTCTTTAAGATATTCATTAGTTAATTTTTGAATTTTTAGAGCTTCATTTTTTCGAATTTCACTCATTTTTATGGCAATATTCATTACGTTCTCTTTAATTTCTAAAATTTCATTTTCAAATCGCTTCAAATCAAGTTCATAACTTTCTAAGCTATTTATTTTTTCAAGCAATTCTTCTTTGAAATTTAATAATTCTTCGGTATTTTTTTTATATTTCTTTTGTAAACTATTATAAATGTATAGTCTCTCGTTAATATAGTTTATCTCAGCAATATCAACAGTTTCTATATTATTCATAGATTTAATTTTAGAAATTGCGTCTTCAATGTTATAATAACTATCTTCAATTATAGCAATTTCATCTTTTATTTTCGGTATAATTTTTTCTAAACTTTTTAAATAACCTACTGAAAGGTAGATTTTTTCTAAAACATTTTCTTTATCATAAATTGACTTAAAATCATTAATTAATGAACTGATTTTTTCAGAGTTATTTATAATTTTTATTTTTTCTAGCAATTCATTCTCTTCTTTGATATCAATTTTTGCATTTTCTAGTTCTAAAAACTGGTATCTTAAAAAATCTTCTTGATCAGTGAAAAGTTTTTGTTTTTCAACTAGTTTTTTTAATTCTTGATTTTTGTTTTTTAAGAGTGATAAATATTTTTGATATTCTAAGATAAAATCATTATTTAAGTTTGAGTCAATAAAATCTAAATAGTTTTTTGGATTTATTAAGCCTATAGTATCATTTTGTTGATGGATATCACCGAAGTATTCTGCAATCTCTGACAATTTGGTTACACTAATTGATACACCATTAACCCTGCAAATGTTTTTATCATTAATTGAAATTTCTCGTCTTACTACTATTTGACTATCTATCTCAACTCC
>JAQUUM010000185.1 GCA_028693885.1 Bacilli bacterium | reverse complement strand
GTTCCAGTTGAAATTAGAGAAAATGCATTAAAATACCTCGATGAGAATCTAAAATCTATTTTATTAGAGTTTGAAAATAACTTCTCTGATTAATGTGTATATTAAAAACTGGAGGGTCCTATGTTCCTCTAAATTCCCTTATTGTTACCTCGGAGGCAAAAATTAACCAGTTAAGCACTGTTACCAACTTTCTGTGGAGTTCCCCCAAAAGTATATAAGAATAACCAAAAGGGATTATGAGGGTAAAAACTAACCAGTTTAACATTTTTATAAAATTTTTAGTCTTACCTATTAGGGTCAATAATGACTCCAAAAACATATTGAATTAGTAATAAAACTAACAAAAATCAGCTAAAAATAGCTGATTTTTTGTATATATAGGATAAAAAAATGTTGGTTCAAATCCAACTAGTGGTAGGTGCTATTAAGTAAGATGGGATTTGTAACACGGGTTTGAACTTAAGTATTGAGAGTTCTGACACGGGTACGAACTATTTGATAAAAAATATAATAAAATAATCTTTATCATAAATATCTATGATATTTTTATCGAATATGCTAAAATAATGATAATAAGATGATAAAAATGAGGTATTTATATGAGATATGATATTGCCGTGAAAAAATTAAGAGAAGCAATGATTGTTTCACAAGAGGAGCTAGCCAATATTATTGGTGTTTCTTTAGTTACTGTTAATAGATGGGAAAAAGGAAGATTTGAACCAACTATTAAAGTCAAACGTAAACTAAATGAACTTTTCATAAAATACAATATAAATGATAAAGAAGAGGGGAAATAACAATGAATAATAATAAAGAACGTGAAAGAGCAGAATTACATCGTACCATTTGGCAAATAGCCAATGATTTAAGAGGTTCTGTTGATGGATGGGATTTTAAACAATATGTTTTAGGGATGTTATTTTACCGTTTTATTTCAGAAAACCTAGAAAACCACATTAATAAAAATCAACATGAAGCAGGATATAAAGATTTTAAATATAATGAACTATCAGATAAAGACGCAGAATCTGCTAGAAAACAAGTTGTTGATGAAAAAGGGTTTTTCATTTTACCTAGCGAACTTTTTTCTAATGTTGTTAAAAAATCTTCAACCGATGAAAACCTAAACATGACATTAGAAAAAGTCTTTAGAGACATAGAAGGATCAGCAATTGGAACTCCATCTGAAGATAGCTTTAAAGGACTATTTGATGATATTGATGTTAATTCAAATAAACTAGGTAGAACAGTTGTCGAAAAAAATGGTCGGCTAAGTAAATTGATGATTGCAATCAATGACTTACAAATCGGAAAATATGAAGACAACACGATTGATGCTTTTGGTGATGCATATGAGTATCTAATGACTATGTATGCTGCAAATGCTGGTAAATCTGGTGGTGAGTTCTTTACACCACAAGAAGTTAGCGAATTGTTAGCTAAAATAGCAGTCGTTGATTTTACAACTGAAGATAAGAGAATGAAAGAATCAGTTAATAAAGTATATGATCCTGCTGCTGGATCAGGTTCATTACTTTTAAAATTTGCTAAGATACTGGGTAAAGATAAAGTTAAACAAGGTTTTTACGGTCAAGAAATTAATTTAACAACATATAACCTGGCAAGAATTAATATGTTTTTACATGATATACCGTTTGACAAGTTTAATATTGCTTATGGAGATACATTAAAGAATCCTTATCACTGGGATGATAAACCATTTGATGCAATCGTTTCTAATCCACCATATTCAATTAAATGGGAAGGAGACTCTAACCCGCTTCTAATCAATGATGAAAGATTTTCTCCAGCCGGCGTATTAGCACCTAAATCGAAGGCTGATCTTGCTTTTGTTATGCATATATTAAGTTGGTTATCTACAAGCGGTACAGCATCTATTGTTGAATTTCCAGGTATTTTATATAGAGGTGGTGCAGAACAAAAAATTAGAAAATACTTAATTGATAATAATTATGTAGATACTGTTATTCAGTTGCCGGCAGACTTGTTCTTTGGTAGTACAATTGCAACCATAATAATGGTATTAAGAAGAAACAAAAAAGACAATAAGGTTCTATTTATTGATGCAAGCCAAGAGTTTGTTAGAATTGATACTAAAAATAAATTGTCCAATAAAAATATAGATAAAATCTTAGATACAGTAAGATATAGAAAAGAAGAAAAATATTACTCTAAGTATGTTGATCAAAAAAATATTGTTGATAACAATTATAATCTATCGATTAATAATTATGTCAAAATTGAAGATACAAGAGAAATAATAAACATCAAAGTATTAAATGAACAAATTCAGGAAGTTGTTAATAATATTAATCAATTGCGTGAAGAAATTGATTTAATAATTAAAGAGTTGTGATCTGTTATGAGACTTTCAGATATTTTATCAAAGAAACCAAATAAAGATTATCAACAAGTTGAAAGTTTTCTAGGTGACAAAAATTTAAGTATTGGAAAAACAAGAAAAATCAATATCGGTAAAATAGCTTTAAATTTTTATTGTAAAAAATGTAATGATATGCGTACTTTTATGTCAGAAAGTGATGTTCATTGTTTGAAAATCAATGAAAATAAAATAAGCATAGATACAAATTTGACATGTGGTTGTGGAAACAACATAGAAAGTTGGTTTGTAGTAGAAAGTGAATCGAATATATTAGAATATGCTCCACATGTAAAAGTTTTCAAGAGAAAGTTTAGATTATCAGATAATGCAAGGTTTCATTATACTTATAATGAATTTGTTAATTCAAATTTTGAAAAAGCAGACATTGCATATGAAGAGCAATTGGGAATTGC
>JAQUUM010000184.1 GCA_028693885.1 Bacilli bacterium | reverse complement strand
AGGGGAAAATGAAAGAAATTATTTTAGCTGGAGGCTGTTTTTGGGGAGTGGAAGAATACTATAAAAGGTTAATTGGAGTTGTTCAAACAAAAGTAGGGTATGTAAATGGAAATATTGAAAATCCTAGATATGAAGACTTAATAAATCAAAAAGCTACGCATGCTGAGGCGGTAAAAGTCGCTTACGATGAAGAAGTTATTTCTTTAGAAAGAATTCTAGAAAATCTTTTTAAGATAATAGATCCTACTAGTATTAATAAACAAGGAAACGATGCTGGTATTCAATATCGTAGTGGGATATATTATTATGATTCAAAAGATTTAGAAATAATTAATTTATTTATAAATCAAAAAACTAAAAAATATAAACAACCTATTGTAGTAGAAATTCAAGAAGTAAAAAACTTTTATGATGCTGAAGGATATCATCAAGATTACTTATAAAAAAATCCGTATGGATATTGCCATGTGAATTTTAATGTTATGGATAAGGATGAAAGAAAGTGAAAAATATAGTTGAAGTAGTGGCGGCTGTTATTAAAAAAGATGATTTAATTTTATGTACACAAAGACCTAATTCCAAACAATTTTCAGGTTATTGGGAATTTCCTGGTGGTAAGGTTGAAAAAGATGAAACTAAAGAAGAAGCTTTAATTAGAGAAATAAAAGAAGAACTTAATGTAAAAATAAAAGTTAATCATTTGATTAGCATAATAGATTATGAATATGTAGACTTTATTTTAAAAATGTATGTTTATGATTGCGTTTTGCTTGAAGAAAATATTATACTGCTAGAACATCAAGCAATGAAGTGGCTTAGAAAAGAAAATTTAGATACTCTAAATTGGTTGCCTTCTGATTTTGCATTAATTGAAATTTTAAAAAAATAAATAAGTAGTATCATTTGACAACTATCTATATATATTATAATATATAGATAGTTTTCTATTTAAGAAAAACTATTTTAAATCTTAGGAGGATTAAAATATGAAAATCAAAGCAATTGGTGGATGTTGTAGAAAAGCTAAACTTAATTATGAAAATGCAATTGAAGCTGCAAAAATTTGTGGGGTTGAAGAAGAAGTTGAATTAGTGAGTGAATATGCAGAAATTGCTACACTTGGCGTTATGGCAACTCCAGCTTTAATTATCAATGATAAGATTGTTGCAACTGGTAAAATGCTTAAAACAAAAGAGATAGTTGAATTAATTAAAAAAGAGAGTAAATAATATGAAAAAGGTAGCATTTGTTTGTACTCATAATTCATGTCGCTCTCAAATGGCTGAAGCTTTTTTGAAAGCTTTAGGGCCTGATGTGGCAATTTCTTTTTCAGCAGGAACAAAAAAATATAAAGCAATTAAAAAAAGACCTATTAAGGTTATGAAAGAACTTAATATAAATATGGATGAATTTTACCCTAAGTTAGTTGATACATTGCCAAAAGACTTAGATATTTTAGTAACTATGGGGTGTGGAGTAGATTGTCCATATGTGTTAAGTAAACATAGAGAAGATTGGGGTTTAACTGATCCTTCAGGAAAAAGTCTAGAAGAACACAGAAAAACTAGAAACATTATCAATGATAAAGTTTTAGAATTAATTAAAAAAATTAAAGAAGGCTATTATAACTAAAAAATAATGGATTAATAATTATTTATGTTATAATAATATCTAGAAGAATTTTAAAAGGAGATAAGTATGCCTTTTTTACCTATTACAAAAAAAGAAATGATAGCTAGTGGTATAACAAAACCAGATTTTGTTTTTGTAACTGGCGATGCTTATATTGATCACCCTAGTTTTGGTTGTGCGATTATCACTAGAGTACTTGAAAACTTTGGTTATAAATGTTGTATTATTTCACAACCTAATATTAATAATTTAGAGGAATTTAAAGAATTTGGAGAACCTCGTTTAGGTTTTTTAGTAAGCAGTGGTAATATCGATTCAATGGTAAATCATTATACAGTTGCAAGAAGAAGACGAACTAAAGATTATTATACTCCAAATGGTGAAATGGGAAAAAGACCAGACAGAGCCACAACTCTATATTCTAAAATAATTAGAGAGTTATATCCAAACACTCCAATTATTCTTGGAGGAATTGAAGCATCTCTTAGAAGATTATCACATTATGATTATTGGGATAATAAAGTTTTAAAGTCTATATTAATTGATTCAAAAGCAGATATGGTAGTTTATGGGATGGGTGAGAAGCCAATCGTTGAAATAGCTGATGCTTTAGCAAGTGGCTTAAACATAAAAGATATAATTTATATAAGAAACACAGTTTATAAAACTAATAACTTAGATATGGTAGCGTTTAAAGCTATTACGCTTCCTACATATAAAAACTCTAGCCTTAATAAAGAGGAATATCTAAAAAGTTTTACTTTACAATATAATAATACAGATGCGTTTAACGGAAAAGCTTTAATAGAAGAATATGAACAAACTTTTGTAGTTCAAAACCCACCTGAATTTGCTTTAACAACCGAAGAAATGGATGCAATATATGCATTACCTTATATGAGAGAAACTCACCCATTGATTGAAAAAAAAGGTCATGTACCAGCAATTGATGAAGTCAAGTTTTCAATTATTGCTAATAGAGGTTGTTTTGGAGGTTGTCATTTTTGTGCTCTAACAATGCATCAAGGAAGAATAATTCAATCAAGAAGTAAAGACTCGGTCGTAAATGAAGCACTTTTAATTACATCTATGGAAGACTTTAAAGGATATATCCATGATGTTGGTGGACCTACAGCTAATTTTTATAATAAAGCTTGTAGTAAACAAGAAGAATTTGGAGCTTGCGTTAACAAGC
>JAQUUM010000018.1 GCA_028693885.1 Bacilli bacterium | reverse complement strand
GATAGAAGTGAAAAAATTAGAACATATAACTATCCTCAAAATAGAGTAACAGATCATCGTATTGGATTTACTATCCAACAATTAGATAGAGTTATGGAAGGCAAACTAGATCCTATTATAGATGCCTTAATTTCAGAAGATCAAAAGAGAAAATTACAAGGTGAAAAAGAATAGGCTAAGATAAAAGCCTATTTTTTTAAAAAGAAGGTTTTATGGAAAAAATTTCAATGGAAGTTAATTTGAATAATTTGGTAAAAAATGCTTTAAAAGTAAAAGAAATTAGTAAAAGAGATTTGATTGCAGTCGTTAAAAGCAATGCATATGGCTTTGGAGTTGAAGCAGTTGTTAAAGCTTTGAAAAAAGCTCAAGTTAATTATTTTGCTGTATTGAATTTATTAGAAGCGAAAGCTTTAATAAATTTAGGGATAAGTGAAAATATTCTTTTATTAAATAGTATTGATCAAACTGATTATAGTGAAATAGAAAAACACAAAAATATAGTTTTAAGTGTTAATTCAATTTCTGATGCGTTTCTTTTAAAAAGAATTATAAAAAGCAATCAAAGAATTCATATTCAAATTGATACTGGAATGATGAGGCTTGGAGCTAAATCAAAAGAAGAATTTGAATTAATCAAAGAAACTTTATTAAGTAATCCTAATATTGAAATAGAAGGAGTATATACTCATTTTTGTAGTTTAGAAAGTGTTACTAAACAACTAGATTTGTTTAAAAGTTATATTAAAAATCAAGAATATAAAATGATTCATTGTGCTGCATCTAGTACTATTGATAAAGCTAACTTTGGAAATTTTGTAAGAGTAGGCTTAGCTTTATATGGTGCAATGGATGGAATGGATAATATAGTTTGTGTGAAAACAAAACCTTTGATTATTAACACTTTAGAAAAAGGTAAAACTGTTGGTTACTTAGAAGCTTATGAAACAAGTGAAAAAGAAAAAATCGCGGTATTACCAATTGGGTATGCTAATGGCTTTTTTCAATCATTTCAAAATTTAGAGGTAAGTGTTTTAGATAAGAAGTATAATATAGTTGGAAGAATTTGTATGAATCATATTTTTGTAAAGGTTGATGATAGTATTACTTTAGATTCAGAGTTTGTTTTGATATCAGATAAAAATTCTATTCCTAAAATTGCTATGAAACATAATTTAAGCCCCTATGAAATTTGTACTGGTTTAAATATGGAAAAAACATATAAATGGTAAAACTATGAAATACTTTGAATTGTTAAATCAGTTGTTAGAACAAACAAAAAAAGCTTCTTTAGAAGTAGAAGCTATGAAAATTTTGTTTATTGAAAGTAATTTCTTAAATAAAGAGGATTATTATTTAAACAAAAACTTTGAAATGAAAAAAGGCGAAATAAAGAAAACTCTTAGACTTAGTAAGTATTATTTAAAAAAACGGCTTCCAATTCAATATATTTTAGGATACACTAATTTTTTAAATAATAAAATTTTTGTTAGTAAAGGTGTTTTAATTCCTAGATTTGAAACTGAAGAAGTAGTTTTAAAAGCTTTAGAAATAATAAAAAAAGATTTTTTTAATAATCCTAGAATTGTAGATATAGGTACTGGTAGTGGTGCTATTAGTATTGCTTTAAAAAAAGAATTAGAGGCATCTTTAATCGAAGCTCTTGATATAAGTCATAAAGCTCTTAAATTAACTAGAAAAAATGCTTTGTTTAATAAGGTTGATATAAAAGTATATAAAAGCAATTTATTAAAAAATGTAAAAGGTAAAATAGATGTGATTATATCAAATCCGCCTTACATTTCAAAAGATGAATTTGTTGAGGAAATAGTTTTAAAAAACGAACCTAAAAAAGCACTTTTTGCAAAAGAAAATGGGCTTTACTATTATGAAAAAATCTTAAAAGAAGCAGTGTTTAAAGTAAACAAAAAGTTTGCAATTATATTTGAAATAGCATATAATAAAAAAGATTTAATGCTAGCCTTAGGTAAAAAATATTTTCCAAATAGTATAATAGAGTTTTATAAAGATATAAATCAAAACGATAGAATTATGGTTATAAAGGAGATTAACTTCCATGTTTAAAACATTACTAGCAATTTGTTTAGGAATTTTTAATGTGTTTGCAGTCGTTTTACCAGGCGATGATGTTAATACTTTTAAAAGTGATGTAAATAATTTATATAGTGAATATATCTATCTAGAAGATATTGAAACTTCTGAATATTCATATACTGTTGTTTTTGGTCAAATGGCTGATAAAATGACTTTTGGAATATATTTTAATAACATAGGTTCGCTTGATGAACATATAGTCGTTAGACTAGATTCTCAAACATTAAATATTAATCCTGACATTGACCAAATAGTAAAAATTAAGGCTTTTGAAGCAAAAGGCGAAACAATTACTTTTACGCTTAGAAATAGTCTAGATAATTCAGATATTCAAACAAAATCTTTTACAATATTAGACTATGATACTTTTAAGACATTAGATACTTATACAATTCAAACAGGATTAGCTGCTGGTACTGTATCAGATATAACAGTAATTAGTAGTATTAGTGAATCTTTTAAAAACTTTTATTTGATTCTTTTAGGAATTATTTTCTTTATGAGTGTAATAATGATTTTTGCTAAAACAAAAAACAAAGGTTTGTTTAACAAGAATTTACGTAGCCAAGATATTGAAAAATATGGCGATTTAGTAGAACAAGCTAAAAAATCATTAGAAGCTTTAAATGAAGAAACAGATGAAGATGAAGAAGAAGTTATTGAAAACAGATTAGAAAGAGAAAATAACGAACCTGAAAAAGAAGTATATAAAAAGAATTTAAAATATGATGATATAGAAGATGTAAAGGAAAGTTATGATATTGTTAAACATCTTCAAGATAAAGGTTTTATTTTAGATTATACAATGATTTCTGAAGATGAAAAAAATCAAATTATGCTTGAATTAATGTTATTAAAAAACTTGAATAAAATAACAGCTGAAGAATATAAAAAAGAGACTATTAAGTTATGGAAAAAATAATTTTAAAAGAATTCTTAAAATTAAAAAAAGAAGATGTTTTAGGAAAAGTAATTTGTTTTCCGACTGATACTGTTTATGGAGTTGCTGCTTTTATTGATGATGAAGCCTCAAAATTAAAACTTTATAAAATGAAGAATAGATCTTTAGATAAACCTTTTGCAATCCTTATTTATAAGTTTGCTCAAGTTAAATCAAAAGTATTAAGAATTTCAAAGAAAACTAAAAAAATAATGAAAGCTTATTGGCCGGGAGCTTTGACGATTATTTTAGATACTAATACTTCACCTTTAGGTTTTAGAGTTCCTAATTCAAAAATTGCTTTAAAAATTTTAAAAAAGTTTGGTCCTCTTTATGCTACTTCAGTTAATGAAAGTGGTGAAAAAGAAATAAATGATATTTCTTTAATTACAGAAAAGTATAGTAAAGATATAGATTATTTAATTACAGATAAGACAGTTTTTTCTAGTATAGCTTCAACTGTAATAAAAATTAACAACGATAAAATAGAAATAATCAGGCAGGGGGGAATTATTGTAAATGAATAATCAAGTAAAAGAAAAGATTATCAAAGTAGTTGGTCTTGATAAATCATATAAAGATGTACATGCTGTTAAGACAATTGATTTTGAAGTTAGAAAAAATGAGTTATTTGCTTTTTTAGGGCCTAATGGAGCTGGAAAATCAACAACCATAGATATACTAACAACTGTATTAAAAAAAGATGCAGGTGAAGTAATTATAGATGGTTTATCATTAGATAAAGATGATTTTGAAATTAAAAAAATTATTGGTGTTGTTTTTCAAGACAAGATGTTAGATAACGTATTAACTGTTAAAGAAAATTTGCTTTCAAGGGCTTATTTATATACAAGCGATTCAAAAGATGCTAAAGCAAAAGTTGAAGAAGCTATAAAAATGACTTTTATTGAAAATATTAAAGATAGACGTTATAGTACTTTATCAGGTGGACAAAAACGTAGAGTTGATATTGCAAGAGCCTTACTTAATTCACCAAAAATTTTATTTTTGGATGAACCAACTACAGGCCTTGATCCTACTAGTAGAAAGTATATTTGGAAAACTCTAGATTCACTAAGAGAGAAATTAGGTATGACTATCTTTCTTACAACTCATTATATGGAAGAAGCTGATAATGCAGATTATGTAGTTATAATTTTAGATGGAGATATTGCTGCAAGAGGAACTCCTCTTGAAATTAAAGATAAATATACAAACGATTATTTAATAATGAAACCACTTGATATAAATACTTTTAAAGAAATGTTAAAGAAAGCTAAAATCAATGCTGAATTTATAGCTGATTTTGCCAGAGTTGATTTGAAAAGTAGTTTAGATGCTATTGAAATTATTAATAAATTTAAAGAAGAATTAGTTAGTTTTGAAGTGATTAGAGGTTCTTTGGATAATGCATTTATAAATATTACTGGTAAAGGAATCGAAGAATATGCTTAATATTGCGAAAAGAAATGTATTGTTATTTTTTAGAGATAAAGCAGCTGTTTTTTTCTCATTATTAAGTAGTATAATAGTAATTGTACTTTATGCTTTGTTTTTAGGAAAAATGTTACTTGGAGATTTTCCTGAAACAATGGAGTTTGCGGTTAATAGTTGGTTGATTGCGGGACTTATTTCGATATCAGCTTTTACAGGTCCTTTAAGTGCTTATGATATAATGATTGCTGATAAGAACAATAATATCTACAAAAGTTTTATAGCAGCACCAGTAAAAAAATCTCAATTAACTGGTGGATATATTTTGAGTTCGTTAATAATTGGTGTTTCAATTTCTTTAGTTACTTTAGTTATTGGAGAGTTATATATTGTAATAAATGGCGGAAGCTTTTTACCACTTGTTACTTTATTAAAAATAATTGGATTTATAATTATTGGTACAACTGCTAATTCTGCTTTGCTTTTTGCAATAATTTCGTTTATTAAAACTCAAACTGCTTTTAGTGCTTTTTCAAGCATAGCAGCAACTTTAATCGGTTTTTTGATGGGTATTTATGTTCCTCTTGGAGTGCTTCCAAATTACATTCAAACAGCACTAAAGTTTTATCCAGGAACTTATATGGTAGGTCTGCTTAGAAACGAATTTATGAGAGTTCCTTTTGGGAATGTTGAAGAAGAAGTTGGAATTGATACAATTAATGAACTAAGGGAATTCTTAGGAGTTAATTATAAATGGGGCAGTTTTGATGTTACTGCTTATGTGGCGCTTGGAGTACTGCTGTTAACAATCGTAGTATTTTATGGTTTATCGATTGTTAAAATAAATATAAAAACTAAATAGGAGGAGAAAAAATGATTGTTAGTATTGGTTGTGATCACGGTGGCTTTGAAATGAAAGAAAAGATTGTTGAATTATTAAAGGGGATTAATATTCAAGTAATCGATGAAGGCTGCTATAGTGAGGATAGTGTAAGTTATCCAATATTTGCTCAGAAAGTAGCAAATGATGTTCAAAAGGAAAAAGCTACTTATGGCATTTTGATTTGTAAAACAGGAGTTGGAATGAGTATTGCAGCAAATAAACAAAAAGGTATTAGAGCTGCACTTGTTTGTGATAAAGAAGTAGCTGCTCTAGCAAGAAAACACAATGATGCTAATGTTATTTGTTTTGGTGCTAATTATATTACATTTGAAAATGCAATTGAGTGTTTATTAACATTTATTAACGAAGCCTTTGAAGGTGGGCGCCATGCTAGTAGGGTTAAATTACTAGAACAGGAATAAGCATGAAAGATGTATATATATGTAGTAATCCTATTGTTTTTGATAATTTAAGTATTTTAAGAAATAAAGATTCAAGTACTAGTAATTTTAGAAGAGCGTTAGATATTATTAGTAAAGCTTTAGTTTATGAGGCTTCTAAAGAATTATCTTTAAAAGAAAAAGATATTTTTACACCGATTAGTAAACATACATCATTTGTTATAGATGATGAAATAGTTATTATTCCGATTCTAAGAGCTGGAATGGGGATGCTTGATGCTGCATTATCTTTTTATAAAGATGCAAGTGTTGGTTATGTTGGAGTAAAAAGAAACGAAAAAACTTTAATGCCAATGCCTTATTATGAAAACTTACCTGTAATGAGTGAAAAAAGTGTAGTGTTTGTATTAGACCCAATGCTTGCAACGGGTGGTTCTATTAATTATGCTTTAGATATCTTAAAACAAAAAAAAGTTAAAAAAATTGTAGTATTAAGTGTGGTTGGTGTAAACGAAGGGATTAATTTAATTAAAAAACATCATCCTGATGTTAGTATATATTTAGCTGCTTTAGATGAAAGATTAAATGAAGTTGGTTATATTGTCCCAGGTTTAGGTGACTGTGGTGATAGACTAAATAAAACAGAATAGGAAAAGAAAAAATATGGATCCAAATTTTATTTATTTTATGTTCTTTTTACCTTTAATACCACTGTGTTTTAAAGCACTAAGTGCGATAGATTTTTCAAAAGTTTTTAAACAAAATTCTACCTGGCAAATTAGATTATTGATATTATTGTTAAGTATTATTATTTCTTATTTATTAGCTAGTGCCATTGAGAATTTTATAGTGAGAATCTATGATTTATTAGTGGAGGTGTAAAGTGGGGAATATAAAACAAGCTGAATTCTATATTAAAATGTCAGTCTTTGAAGCAGTACTTTTTCTTGAAGAGCAAACTGTTTTAGGGCTTCCGTCGGTTTATTATAAATTAAAAACCGAAGATAAAATCGTTGCGATAATAACTTTTGAAAAATATTTTTATAGAACTAAATCTAAAGCAGGGCTAGTGATTACTATTGATAATTTTCATGAGAATACTAGAGTGATTGCTCATACTTTAGCGGGTGCTAATTTTTTGACTAGTTTAGGAGCTGAGGCTGCTTACTTAAAGAAATTTAAAAGTTTGTTTATAGACAAAACGATTTAAAAAAATCAGATTTCAATTGAAATCTGATTTTAATTTTATGAAACTATTTTCTAACAAATATCGATATATTTTAAAGAGAATAAATTAATAAATGCAATTAATGGTGTACCAAAGAATAAAATTAAAGTATGAATGTAATTCATGTTGTCTCCTGAATATAAAATATAAAGTAAATTAACATATATTATAAGTAAAACTGCCATTGATATTAATAAAATAATGTTAGTTCTCTCGTAACAAACTAAAAAAGAAATTGTGTTAATTGTTAAAAAGCCAACTATATAATATAAACAAGTTATAACAACAAAACTAAAATCAAAATTGAATTTAAAAACAAAAACTAAAAAGATTAATAAATGAAATATACTATTTAAAAAAGATAATATTAAATTGTTAATCCAATAGTTAGTTCGAGCTACTTTAAATGAACTCAAACAAAAAATTTTTTTTGCTTGTATAAAAGCTATAATCAAAGTGAAAATTGCAGTAATGCTAAAGAAAGCATGCATACTAACATCGAATAAATATTCATCTGGAATGACTTTGAAGATTGATGAGAAGATAAATATTAAGATTAATAAATAAATGAAATAGATTTTTCGGTAGAAAATCCAAATTAGTTTTAAAGAATTTAAGAAACTCATATAATTTCCTCCTTTTTGGCTCTAATATTTAGGAGGTAAATAAAGATTTTTTGAATTGGAACCTCAGATATTTTTATTAAATATTTTTGATATTTTCTAATGTCATCTTTGGTTAGTTTTTGCCTTAGGCAAACCGTTAAAGTATTATCATGTTCTTCATAGCCGATTATTTTAATATTAGTAATTAAAGAACTTAAAACTTCAGTTTTACCGATTAAGTAACAAAAGTTATCTTTTAATTCTTCAACTGAAAAAACATCAATTAAAACACCTTTGTCTAATAAAAGAATTTTATCGATTAAAAAGTGAATTTCATCGATAAATTCAGTAGATAGAATAATAGTTCTTGGGTATTTTGTTTTATGAGCATATAGTTCTTCAAAAAATAAAAATCTTTCAGAAGAATCACTATAAGCTACCGGATTATCAAAGATAGTGATATTAGCTTTACTACAAAGACCAATGATTCCTAGAATTAAAGATTGTTTATTTTTTTTAAGTTTTCCAAAATAGGCATTATGAGCAATATCGAACTTTTCAAGTAGTTTAATAGCATAGCCATTATCCCATTTAGTAAAGATTGTTGCCATAATATTAAATACTTCAGAGACTTTCAATAAATGACTAAAAGAAAAAGTATTATCAATCAAACAAATTTGTTCGTTTAAATTAGATTTTTTAAAAATATTTTCGCCATCAAGAAAGATTTTACCTGAATTAGGAATTACTTTTCCAGCTAACATCTCAAGTAAGATTTCTTTATTAGAATCACTTTTACCTAATATGGCATAAGTTTTATTATTTAAAAAGTTATAAGAGAAGTTTTTAATAACTTCTTCGTTTTTTTTATACTTGTTTAAATTCTCACAAACTAATACAGCCATAGATAGTTTCCTAATTTTTAATAAGTAAAATTAGTTCTCCTTTCTGGAGTCATTTTTTTAATAAAAAACTTTTAAAAATACTAACTTAAATATACACTTTTTTTAAGGTTTTGTCAATTGAATATACTACTAGTGCCTTGCTAGAATTAGTATATTCTTAAGAAAATAAAAACGCTGAAATTTCCCCTATTTTGTTTATAAGGTGCTATACATATAAATAAATGAAGTCGAAGTAAAAACGCAAGGCAAATCAAAAAAAACCTATTTTAGAGCTTTTAAAATAAGGGTATGAAATATTAAGCGCTAAATCTAGTAAATCTATCAGTTTAAGAGATAAAATCAAAAAATGAATAAAAAAAGTCTTTTTTTAAAAAAGACTTTTTTATTTAATACCTAAGCGTAATAGCGCCTTTAGTTATGTTATTTAAGCAATCTATTAAAGATATAAAACTTGATTCAGGAATTAAGTATTCTAATTTAACTAGATCAGAAAAACTAGAGTTTAATAATTCAAAATCTTTAAGATGATTTTGAATTAAGTTGTATACTTCATAACTACAACTAATTGTTAGTTTTTGTTTATTTATTATTGGAATAATCGAAGCAACTTCAAGTGCTTTGGCAGTAGAAGAAGAATAAGCTCTAATAAGACCACCACTTCCTAATTTTATGCCTCCAAAATATCTAGTAACAACACACAATATATTGGATAGATTATTTTTTTTTAAAACCTCATAAATTACTATGCCTGCTGTTTGAGAAGGTTCTTTATCGTCGCTATATTTTATTATTTCTTGATTGTTTCCAATTATGTAAGCATAACAATTGTGAGTAGCATCATAATACGTTTTTCTAATTTGTTTTAGGGCATCTAAGGCTTCGCTTGTGTTTGAAACTAAAAAAAGCGAAGTTATAAAACGACTTTTATTAATTGTTTGTTCTGTTATTAGGTTTTTTTCAATCATGTTAAACATAAACTCATACCCCTATTAATAATTATAAGTTATAAAAAGCCAAAATGAAAGAAAAAATATAGAATTTTTTATTGATATGTTGTATAATGAGTATAACTCGTTAAAATATATTAAAAAGGTGAGGCCGTGAGTACTATGGATTATCAAGATTTCTTATCAAGAGGTAAAGATATCATCAAGTTCTTGGTTAATAAAGGACATGAGTCATATTTTGTTGGTGCAGTAGTAAGGGCTCACATTTTAGGTGAAACTGAATTTGATGAGGTTGAAATAATTACTAGTGCATCTCTTAGCGTAGTTAGAGAAATATTTGCAGGGGCTAAGATTGTTGATTTACCAAGTGGTGGAGTTAATGTTTCTTATCATGGTCATGATTATACAATTAGAACTTTTCCTGAAGTAAAAGAAGAACCAAGTGAAAAAAAGAAAAACTTGCATTATTCATCAAGACTAATTAGTGCTTTAGATGCTGAGGATTTTACAATCAATGCAATCGCAATGAGTTTTAATGGTAAATTAACTGATATTCATAAGAGTTATAATGATATTAAAAAAAGAAAAATTGTTGGAATAAAGGGCTATAAAGAGAAGTTTATTTCACATCCTTGGCTTTTAATAAAAGCAATGAGGTTAGTTAGTCAAACAGGATATAAAATTGAAAGTAAAACTTTAAGTGTTATTAAAAGTAGAAGAAAATATTTAAAAGGAATTATTTTTGAAGATTACGAAGAAGAATTAGCTAAATTATTAGATGGAAAATATTTTAAAAAGGCTTTGAAAAAGCTAGTTGAAACTAGAGTTTATAAATATATCTTACCTCTTAAAAAGGGATTCAAAAAAATAAGTGCTAATTTTAAGCCTTTTGATGTAGATACTGTTTTAGCAATTTGTTTTGTTTTAAACAAAGAAATAAACGAAGATTTTTTAAAACTTGCTAAAGATAAAGAAAAATTAAAACAAATAACCTCTTTAGCTATTGCTACTCCAAAGAGCAATTATAATAATATGCATTTATTTTCAAATGGAATTGATGTTTGTATTAAAGCGAATAAGATTAATAGTTATTTAAAATATACAAAATTGAAAACTAATAAAATAAAAAAACAATTTGATAGATTGCCAATAAAAACTGTTTGTAATCTAGCGTTTAAGGGTGAGGATATAATTGCTATTACTAAAGACCAAGGAGGGGCTTACTTAAATCCTTTAATTGATGATATAGTACTAGCTGTATTAAATGAAAGCCTTCCAAATGATTTTGATAATATAAAAGTATATGCTATAAAGAAACTTCAAGAGGCTGGCATTATTCCTGAGAATTATCATGAAAGTCCATATGATATAAAGGTTGATCAAAATAATATTCAAAGAGAATCTTTCTTAGAAGAAATCCCTAGTGAAATCGCGGTTGAAGATTTAAAATTAGATAATCTAATTCTTGCTAAAACTCCAGATGATATGATAAAAAACATGTATTTTCATGCAGATGTAATGAAAGGGTATGTTGATTTTAGAATTGAAATGCTAGAGGGAAAATTATCAGAAAATGAAATTCAGTTTCGCCGCCAAGATGAAAATAAATATATTTCATTAAGAGAAGAATTAAGGACTAAATTACACAGAGATACGGATTTATTAATTTCAAAAAATCTAAATTATTTGAAACAAAATAACTTTCTTGATAGTATTTATGGTACTAGAGTTACAATGGCCAAACAAGTTCATATTTTATATGAACAATTCTTAAGAGAAACTGATGAACAGTATTATAAAATATTTAGAGGTAACCTACCAACAAAGGAGAATTAAGTGGAAAAAATAAAAGATTTTAATCCTGGAGATGAAGCTAGTCTTTATTTAAGGTTTTCAGATATACAATTTAAAAAGACTCAAGCTAATGCAGATTATGCGAGTATGCTAGGATTTGATGGAAAAGATTTAATCGATGTAAAGATGTGGGCTTTAAAAGAAGAAGAAAAAACCATTTTAAAAAATGGAGAGATTTATCTTGCAAGTGGTAGGATGAAAGACTATCAAGGGAAGATGCAGTTTAATGTCGTAAGTATTAGAGAAATAACTTCAAAAGACGATATAAACATGGAAGACTTTTTTGAATATGCACCAATGAAAAAAAGTGAATTAGAGAATGAAATTGCAGGTTATATTAAAAAAATCAAAAACAAGAATTTATTTGAAATAGTAACGTTGATCTTTAAAAAATACCATAAGGAATTTTTCTTACATCCCGCAGCTATGACAATGCATCACAATTATTATTCAGGACTAGCATATCATACTTATAGTATGCTTAAATTAAGTGATGCTTATTTAGATCTTTATAAATTTTTAAATAAAGATTTAGTTTATTCAGGTGTTTTATTGCACGATATTGGAAAAGTTGTAGAATTATCTGGTCCTAAAGGAACTGAATATACTAAAGAAGGGAATTTGCTTGGGCATATTTTTATAGGATCAAGTGAGGTAAGTAAAACAGCTAATGAGTTAGGTATTGAATCAAGTGATGAAGTAATATCGTTAATTCATATTATGTTATCTCATCATGGAAAATTAGAATTTGGATCTCCTAAAGAACCAATGATAGCAGAAGCGGTTTTAATTCACTATTTAGATTTAAGTGATTCAAGACTTGCATCACTTGAAAAGGATTTAGATAAGACAGAAGAAGGTCATTTTACAGAACAATTAAATGCTTTTGATAGAAGAAACTTCTATAAACCAAAGATATAAAAAATTAAACTTCTCAAGAAAATATGGCCCTGTAAATAAGTTTGGGGTTTTAAAAAAATAACCTGTAAAGATGTTTGGGGTTTTTACACCTGTAAACTTCTTTGGGGTCAAAAAAGTACTCTATACCAGTCGGTATGGAGTACTTTTAATTCTACCCTAATTAAGTTATTTATTTTTCCAATTAATTAAACTTAAAAAACCTTTTGAAATTTCATGATATTTTTCTAATGCGTAATTTAAATATTCTCTGCCTGTTTCTTCAATATGATAGTACTTTCTAAATCTTTTTTCTCCAACTAATACTTTGTTTGAAGAAATAAGTTTTCTTTCTTCAAGTCTATATAAAGGACCATATAAAGAACCTTCTTTTACTTCAAAAACACCAGCAGTTCTTTTAACCAAATCTTTTCTGATTTTATAGCCATAAGTATCTTCTTCAGTTAAAAGATGTAAAATTAAGATTTCTAATAAACCAAATTTTAAGTTTTCGTCAATATCGTTTTTCCAGTTCATAATATACCTACTTTATTTGAGATTTCATTAACTTTTATTAAGTTTATTATATAATAAACATAACTAAATAACAATACTACTTTAAGAAAAGTATGTTTACAGATACAGTGAAAAGTGATACAATTTAAATAAGAAAGAGTGGAAGGGAAAATGAAAAATAAGGAGCGTAATATGAAAAAGATTTCAGTTTTATTAATAGTATTATGGTTATTACTTTTGTTATCTGCGTGTGATAAAACCGAAGATATAGGGCAAGAAGATATAGGG
>JAQUUM010000183.1 GCA_028693885.1 Bacilli bacterium | reverse complement strand
TGACCACTAACTTCTTCATAGGGTGATAAACCACTAACTTCTTCATAGCTTGTTTATCTTAAACCACTAACTTCTTCATAGGGCCCTTTTTAAATTGTATATTAATTAATTTAAATACTTTTTTTTATTCTGATTTTAATTTTCTGTTCATTAAGTCACTCATAGCGGTTTGTGGGTCTTTATAGTTGTATAAAATATCATAAACAGCTTCGATTATTGGAGCATCAATGTTCTTCTCTTTTACTAACTGATAAGCTGCCATTGCGCTTCTAGCTCCTTCTACTACCATAGTCATTTCTTTTAAAGATTGTTTCAAATCTTTACCTTGAGCTATTTTTTTTCCAGCTTGAAAATTTCTACTATGTTCGCTCATAGTTGTTACGATTAAATCCCCTAGTCCACTTAATCCATATAATGTTTCTTTTTTTGCACCTAATTCAACTGAAATTTTAATCATTTCCGTTAAACCACGTGTTATTAAAGCAGCTCGTATATTATCACCGTAACCAAGTCCAGCTAACATTCCGGAAGCGATGGCTATAATATTTTTTAATGATCCGCCCAATTCTGCACCTATTAAATCTAACAATGTATAAACTCTAAAATAAGTATTATTACTATAGATACTTTGTATTATTTTTGCATTTTCTAAGCACTCGCTAGCGGCACAAATGAATGTAGGTAATTTTAAGATTACTTCCTCTGCATGACTAGGTCCAGTTAGTGCAACAAATCCCCTAACATATTTATTTTCTATTTCTTCATAAACTATTTCACTAACTCTTTTAAAAGTGTTGGGTTCAATCCCTTTACTAGCATTAACAAAAAGTTTAGTTGATTGAATAACTTTCGAGATACTAATTAAACATTTTCTCATAACTGCAGTAGGAACCACTAATATAATTATATCAGCATAGTTTACAGCTTCTTCGATTGAAGTAGTTGCCAAAACAGAGGCAGGAATTTTTACATCTCCTAATTTAGAAATATTTGTATGGTTAGTATTAATTTCGAATACTGTATCCGCATCTACATCAAACAATAATACATCATGACCGTTATCAGCTAAAATTCTTGATTGAGCAGTTCCCCAACTACCAGCACCAATTATAGATATTTTATATTTCATTATTCTTTCTTCCTTAAAATTATTTTTATTGGGCATCCTTCAAAAGAAAAATTTTCTCGTATTTTATTTTCTAAATATCTTAAATATGAAAAATGCATGTGTTTTTCATCGTTTACAAATAGCACAAAAGTTGGTGGCTTTATATCACTTTGTGTGGCATAAGATATTTTCAATCTATTACCATTAAATATCGGTGGTTGATTAAGTAAGCAAGCGTCTAGAATTATATCATTTAACACATTTGTTTGAACATGTCTAATATAGTTTTCATAAACAACTTTTACAGAATCAGTTAGCAAGTTTATACGTTTATTATGCAATGCACTAACGAAGATTATAGGAACATACTCCAAAAACTGAAATTGTTTTCTTATTTTTTCACTTGTATTATTCATACTTTTGCTATCTTTTTCAACGGCGTCCCATTTGTTTACAACAATTATTAGGGCTCGATTATAATCAAGTGCATAACCAACTATTCTTTTATCTTGTTCATTTATTTCTTCTGTTCCATCTAAAACAAGCAAGACAATATCACTTTTTTCAATAGCATTTATGGCTCTTAATACACTATATTTTTCAGCTCTTTCGAATATTTTATTTTGTTTTCTAATTCCTGCGGTATCAATAGCTACATAATGTATGCCTTCTTTTTCAAATTCAATATCAATAGCATCTCTTGTTGTGTTAGGAGTAGAACTAACAATAACTCTATTTTCGCCAACTAGAGAATTTAATAAAGTAGATTTACCTACGTTTGGTTGTCCAACAATTGAAAAATATATTTTACTTGGATCGTGAATTTCAATTTTTCTTTCAGGGAGCAATTTAATTGTTAAATCAAGTAAATCTCCTATACCTATGCCGTGTAAGGAACTGATAGGAATAATATTTTCAATACCTAAACTATAAAATTCATATATTTGATCTTTGAAACTATTATCATCAACTTTGTTAACTGCTAAAATAATTGGTTTTTTTGATCTCTTTAATAGATTTGCAACATCAATATCCTCTTGAATAATTCCAACTCTTACATCTACAATCATTATAATTAAATCAGCTTCTTGAATTGCGATTTCTGCCTGTATTCTTATTTCTTTAGAAAAGGGCTCATCTTTTATGATGATCCCTCCTGTATCAATAACCGAAAATTTTTGATCAAGCCATGAAGTTTTTGCGTATATTCGATCTCTAGTTACTCCACTAGCGTCATCGGTAATAGATTTTCTTTCACCAATTATTCTATTAAATAAACTTGACTTACCAACATTTGGTCTACCTACAATCGCTACAACTTCATTCATTCTTTCACCTACTTATTTTTGCCATTTATCTAAATCAGCAAGATCACCAAAAGTATTTAGTACTTTCTTTTGTTCTTTTAGAACTTTTGAAATTTCCTTATCTGTACTTTTACTTGTACTAGTAAATGAATCGCTTTGCATTTGAGAAGCTAGAATTAACTTCATTTCATTTTTATCAAAAACTCTAACGATCAATTCTATTTCATTACCTACTTTATAATTGCTTAGGCTAACATTGCCTAAACTTCGTTTAGAAGCATACCCTAAGATACCCTGAACGTTAACTTTAATCCCATCTTTTAATATAACTGTGACAATACCTTTGACAGAATCGTTTTGTTTTAGGTTTAAACATTCCCAAGGATTGTCTTGGCATTTTTTACGAGATAATATTATTC
>JAQUUM010000182.1 GCA_028693885.1 Bacilli bacterium | reverse complement strand
GAAAAAAGATACTATGCTAAATAGTTTCAACTGATGTAATTTACCAATTTTTAGACTTTTTGGCATTTAGCATATCGAAAATAAAAAGGATACCCAATCAATAAAGATTAGTTATCCAAAGATGACTAATAGTACTCAAAATTAATCTCATTATATACCTTATTCACCAATTAAACCACGGCGTATATGTCATACTTTTCACTTTTATACAAAAAACACATTTTTATTCTTTTTTTTATTCATTTATAGCTAGATAATTTTTATAAATCAAACATTTAAATTTTCTTTGAAATCCACGTAAATTTATAACTCTTTTTACATTAAAAACTTCTAAAACATTAAATTGCAAAACAGAAAAAAATTAATAATTCTTTTTCTCGAAAAAACAACCTCTTTATGTTAAAATTGCTATGGAAGCATTTTCATAAAATACAGTAAAAATAAAATCAAGATTAGGAGAACATTACTATGTCAGTAAAAATTGTAGAAACATCTTTACGTGATGGCCATCAATCATTGTTGGCGACACGGATGACCACCAAAGATATACTATCAATTCTACCAGAACTAGATAATGCAGGTTTTTATGCACTAGAAGTCTGGGGTGGAGCTACTTTTGATGCTTGTTTACGTTTTTTAGATGAAGATCCATGGGATAGATTAAGAGAAATCAAGAAACTAGCACCAAAAACAAAATTACAAATGCTTTTTAGAGGTCAAAATATTCTTGGATATCGTCATTATCCAGACGATATCGTCGAAAAATTTGTACAAAAATCAATAGAAAATGGTATTGATATCATTAGAATATTTGATGCTTTGAATGATGTAAGAAATTTAAAATCTGCAGTAGACGCAACTAAAAAATATGGAGGTCACTGTCAGATAGCATTATCTTATACTACTTCTCCTGTTCACACTATAGATTACTATGTTAATCTAGCTAAAGAAGTTGAACAAATGGGGGCTGATTCTCTTTGTATCAAAGATATGTCAGGTATTCTTCTTCCCGATGATGCTTATAATCTAATTAAAGCACTAAAAGAAAATTCTAAACTACCTATTAACCTTCACGGTCACGCAACAGCTGGTATTATGCAAGCAACTTACTTAAAAGCAATTGAAGCTGGCGTTGATATCATCGACACAGCTCTATCGCCACTATCAGGAGGAACTTCACAAGTTTCTACAGAATCGTTTTATCATATCTTAAGAAATACTGGGAATGATACAAAATTAAATATTGATTTACTTAAAAAAGCAGCTGAAAAATTAACGGTAATAAAAGATCAATATTTAAAAAGCGGTACTCTAAATCCAAAAGCACTAACACCAAACCCAAATATACTTGAATATCAAGTACCAGGTGGTATGCTATCAAATCTAATGAATCAACTTAAAGAACAAAATCAAATGCATAATTATGAAAAAGTACTTAGAGAAATCCCAATAGTAAGAAAAGACCTTGGATATCCACCGCTTGTTACCCCATTATCACAAATGGTAGGAACGCAAGCTGTTATGAACGTTATTACAGAAATCAGATACAAAATGGTATCTAAAGAAATAAGAGAATATCTTCATGGCTTATATGGTAAAACTCCAGCAGAAATCGATTCAAAATTCAGATCAGAAATAATCGGTGATGATGAAGTTATCACCCATAGACCAGCAGATGATTTATTACCTGAATTCGAAAATCTAAAAAAGAAATACCAATACATTGCTAAATCAGATGAAGCTCTATTATCAATCGCTTTATTTGAAAAAGTAGCGTTATCTTTCTTAGAAAAAAAATATCAAGAAAAACCAAAACAACGAAAAGAAGTATTTGCCTTCAGTGTAACTGTAGGCAATGGTGACACAAAATGATGAATGACTTTGTTGATGGATTAGTAATTTCTGTTTTTTGTATCATAATCGTATTCTTAATACTAGGCGTTATCGCATTATCAATTAGTTTATTAAAATACCTAGTAATTGAAAACAAAAACAATCCTGAACCAGGAAATAAAACAAATAAAGAAATAATATCTATATCTAACATTAAAGATGAAGATATGATGGTAGCTGCTTTAGTTGCTTCCATCGATTACTATAGCGAAATAAAAAAAGACGTTCATATCGTCTCAATTAGAGAAACTACTAACTAAATGTTGAAAGGACTAAACATGAAACTATACAAAATTAACGTAAATGGAAAATCTTATGAAGTTGAAGTAGAAAGCATCGAAGAAACAAACAACAAACCAGTCACAAAAAAAGCTGAACCTAAAGAAATTTCAAGTGAAGGATCAACAACACAAGTACTTGCACCTATGCAAGGTAAAATCACATCACTTAATATCGAAGTAGGAAGTAATGTAAAAAAAGGCGATGTCTTAATGATCTTAGAAGCGATGAAACTAGAAAATGATATCTTATGCCCTGTTGATGGATATGTTAGACAATTATTAATCAAAGAAAATGACCAGGTAGAAATAAATCAATTAATGTTGGTTATTGGATAACTTATGTTTGACGCACTTATTGAATTTTTCAAAAACACAGGGCTTTATTTCTTCGGTCAACCAGATGGTTGGAAAAACATTATTATGATCATCCTATCACTTGTTCTATTATATCTAGCTATTTTCAAAAAATTCGAACCTTATTTATTAATCCCCATTGGCTTTGCAATGTTACTTGTAAATTTACCCAATACAGATCTATTCCATGAAATAAGAACAGTAGTTGATGGTGTTGAACAAACTAAATACAGTGGTTTTCTCGGTTACTTATATTATGGTGTAAAACTAGGCATTTACCCATCATTAATATTTTAGGAATTGGTGC
>JAQUUM010000181.1 GCA_028693885.1 Bacilli bacterium | reverse complement strand
TGCAAAATAGTTCAAGCTCATGATTTTATTATGAGTTTTACTGATGGGTATGAAACACGTTTAGGTCAAGGCGGAGTTAATCTGTCGGGTGGACAAAAACAACGAATTTGTATAGCTAGAGCTTTATTAACAAACCCTAAAATTTTGATTTTAGATGATGCTACTAGTGCAATTGATACAAACACTGAATCTAAAATAAAAAGTGCTTTGAAAGATAGGTTAAAAGAAACTACTGTGATTATTATAGCTCAAAGAATTAATTCGGTAGAAAGTGCTGATAAAGTTTTAATATTAAATGATGGTGAAATTGATGCTTATGATACACCTTTAAATCTGCTTAAAAATAATAAGATATATAAAGATTTATATTCTTCACAGTTGAAGGGGGTTGAGTAATAATGTCAAGAATTAACCAAATGTCTAAAATGAGAAAACCTAAAGATGCAAAAAAGACACTTCTAAGATTAATATCTTATATTGTGAAACCTTACAAATTTCAATTTATTTTATTATTTATTACAGTTATTATTTCATCTATACCAACTATCGTTGGTGCATATTTGCTTAAAAATTTAATTGATGTTCATATCGCTAATCTCATAGGTCAAAGCAATCCTGACTTTACCAATGTAATTAATTTTATTGGAGTGATTTTAATTATTTATATGTTAGGTGTCTTGTCTACATATATTTATAGTAGACTTGGGATTTATATTACTAATAACGTATTAGAAAAAGTAAGAATAGATTTATTTTCACATATGCAAAAATTACCTATAAAATTTTTTGACTCTAAGGCTCATGGTGAGTTAATGAGCAGATATACAAATGATGTAGATGCGTTGAGACAAATGTTAAGTCAAAGTTTACCGATGTTGTTTACTGCATTTTTTACTATATTAGGTGTTTTTATATATATGTGTGTAATAAGTATATTATTAACTCTATTTGCTATGTTAATGTTTGTTATAATGTTTTTAGCAGTAAAGATTATTACTAAAAGAAGTGCTAAATATTATATTAAACAACAAAAAGAGTTGGGGATAATTAATGGATATATTGAAGAAATGACTGAAGGACAAAAAGTTGTAAAAGTGTTTAACTATGAAAATGAGTCAAAAATCAATTTTGATAAATTGAATGAATCTCTTTTTAAAGCTAGTGCTAGTGCTAACACTTATGGTAGTATTTTATTTCCAGTAATGGGGAATTTAGGATACGCACATTATGCATTAACTGCAGTAGTTGGGGCTATATTATTTATTAATGGTATTGGTGGTCTTTTAGTGGGAGATATTATAGCTTTTTTGTATTTAACTAGAAACTTTTCTCAGCCGATAACTCAAATTTCTATGCAGTTTAATTTTATATTAACAGCTTTAGCAGGAGCTGAAAGAATTTTTGAGGTTTTTGATGAGTTAGAAGAAGTGGATGATGGTAATATTGTTTTAGTAAATGGAGAGTACAGAGAAGAAAAATTTTATGAAACGGATTGTTGTACAGGTGTTTGGGCTTGGAAAAAAACAAACTCAAATAATGAATTTGAGTATATTAAAGTGAAGGGGGATGTTCGCTTTAATAATGTTGACTTTGCCTATATAGATGATAAAAAGGTATTAAATAGTGTTTCACTGTTTGCTAAACCTGGTCAAAAAATAGCTTTTGTGGGTTCCACAGGAGCCGGAAAAACAACTATTACTAATCTTATTAATAGGTTTTATGATATCCAAACGGGTGATATAACTTACGATGGTATAAAAATAAAAGAAATTAAGAAATCGGATTTGAGAAAATCATTAGCTATGGTATTACAAGATACACATCTATTTACTGGAACAATTAAAGAAAATATTAAATATGGTAATCTTGATGCATCTGATGAAGATGTTGAAAGAGCAGCAAGACTTGCAAATGCAGATTTTTTCATTTCACATTTACCAAATGGATATGATACTATTATTACATCTGATGGAACTAATTTATCTCAAGGGCAAAGACAATTGTTAAATATTGCTAGGGCAGCCATTGCTAATCCTCCTGTTTTAATACTTGATGAAGCAACATCGTCTATTGATACTAGAACGGAAATGTTAATAGAAAAAGGGATGGATGAATTGATGAAAAACAGAACCGTTTTTGTAATAGCACATCGACTATCAACTGTAAGAAATGCAAAAGCAATACTTGTATTAGAAAATGGTGTTATAATTGAAAGAGGAAATCATGAAGATTTGTTAAAACAAAAAGGTAAGTATTATAAATTATATACTGGTACTTTTGAATTAACTTAAGAAAGGTAAAAATATGCTTCAATGTAAAAATATAATAAAGAATTACTATGTATCTGATATGGTAATCGGCGCTTTAAAAGGAATCGATTTAAGTTTCAGGGAAAATGAATTCGTGTCTATATTAGGCCCTTCGGGATGTGGTAAAACCACATTATTAAATATTATCGGAGGTTTAGATAGATATACGGAAGGTGACCTAATAATTAGAGAACGTTCTACTAAATCTTATAAAGACCATGATTGGGATAGTTATAGAAACCATTCAATTGGGTTTGTTTTTCAAAATTATAATTTAATTCAACATCAAACGATTTTAGAAAATGTTGAGTTAGCTTTGACATTATCAGGAATTTCTAAATCAGAAAGAGTAAGAAGAGCGAAAGAAGCTTTATCTCAAGTTGGTTTAGAAGATCAAATCAAAAAAAGGCCGAATCAGTTATCGGGTGGCCAAATGCAAAGAGTTGCTATTGCTAGAGCTCTAGTTAATCATCCGGATATTCTTTTAGCAGATGAACCAACTGGGGCATTAGATTCTGATACAAGCACTCAAATTATGGATATT
>JAQUUM010000180.1 GCA_028693885.1 Bacilli bacterium | reverse complement strand
CCACTTAAAGGTAAAGTTTTGCTTTCTTATGATAGTAATTTACCAGTTGATTTAATTAATAAGATAAAAAAACAATTTGATAATATATATATGTTTAAAGTTTTAGCAGGTGAAGCGAGTAAAAGTATAGAAGTTTATGAAAAGATGTTGTTATTTTTGCTTGAAAATGAATTTTCAAGAAAAGACCACATTATTGCTTTAGGCGGGGGTGTGGTCGGAGATTTAACTGGTTTTGTTGCTAGCACATATAAAAGAGGTTTGAATTTTTACAACATTCCAACAACGACTCTTTCGATGGTTGATAGTTCAATCGGCGGGAAAGTTGCTCTTAATTTGGGTAATGTTAAAAATGCCGTTGGTAATTTTTATAATCCAAAAAAAGTTTTGATAGATTTAAATGTTTTAGATAGTTTACCAAAACGTCAATTTTATAATGGATTAGTAGAAGCTTTGAAGTCTGGCTTAATAATGGATAAAAAGTTATATGAGATATTTTTAAAAGATAATTATCTAGATGATTTAGAAAAAATTGTTTATTCATCTTTGAAGGTAAAAAAGAAAGTTGTTGAAAAAGATTTTAGGGAAGAAAATTTAAGGAAAATTTTAAATTTTGGTCATACTTTAGGCCATGCAATAGAAAGTTATTTTAAAATGGAAGAATTGCTTCATGGTGAGGCTGTTGCTTGTGGAATGCTTTATATGATTGATAATGAGGAATTAAAATTAAGTGTAACTAATATTTTGAAAAAAATGAATATAAATTGTGATATTAAATATGATAAAAAAGAAGTTTTAAAATTAGTTATAAATGATAAAAA
The DNA here is from genome assembly GCA_028693885.1 of Bacilli bacterium. GTDB lineage: Bacteria > Bacillota_I > Bacilli_A > ML615J-28 > CAG-698 > JAQUUM01. The sequence goes on along the minus strand of JAQUUM010000180.1, from coordinate 2,041 downwards.
AACTTCAAATGGATGTATAGACATTATTAAAGTAAATTCTCCTGGTAAATATTTAATACATAATATAAGTTTAAAGGAATTTGAAAATAAGTTAATGGAGGAATAGTTATGAGTTCTATAATTGGCCAAAATCTCAAAATTTCATTATTTGGTGAGTCTCATGGAAATGCTATTGGTGTAGTAATTGATGGCTTGAATAGTGGAATTAGGATTGATTTTGAAATGATTAAAGATGAATTAAATAAACGTAGATCACTTGACAATATTTCAACATCAAGAAATGAATTAGATGAATTAAATATATTAAGTGGATATTTTAACGATCACACTACAGGAACTCCTCTTTGTGTAACAATCGAAAATCTTGATATAAAAAGTAAAGATTATGAAGGTAATTTGATTAGGCCATCACATGCAGATTATGCTGCACAATTAAAGTATCATGGGTTTCAGGATTATAGAGGTGGAGGGCATTTTTCAGGAAGAATAACAGCTGCATTAGTTGTTGCTGGTAGTATTTGTAAACAAATTTTAAAAAATAAAAATATAAATATAGTAAGTCATATAAAAAGTATTAAAAATATTGAAGATGATGATTTTGTTATTTTAAATGATGAAGCTGTTTCTAGATTAAATAAAAATTATTTCCCTGTAAATAATTCTGAAGTTAAAGAAAGAATGATTGCCTTGATTACTAAAGCCAAAGCTGAAGGTGACTCAGTTGGAGGGGTAGTAGAAACTTTTGTTTTAGGCGTCGAAGGAGGAATCGGAGAACCATTCTTTGACTCGATCGAAGCAGTTTTAAGTAAATTAATATTTTCTATTCCGGGTGTTAAAGGATTAGAATTTGGAAAAGGCTTTGAAATAACTAAATTTTTAGGTAGTGAAGCTAATGACCAATTTTATTATGAAAAGGAAATAAAAACAAAAACTAATAATAATGGTGGTGTAAATGGTGGGATAACTAACGGTATGCCTATTACTTTAAGGGTTGCGGTTAAGCCAACACCATCAATTAGTAAAACTCAAAAAACAATTAATTTAAATACAATGAAAGAAGAAGACTTAAATATTAAAGGCCGTCACGACCCTTGTATTGTACATAGGGCTTTAGTAGTAATTGAAAGTATGATTGCAATTGGTTTAGTAGATTTGCATTTTTCTAGATATGGTTATCAGTGGGGGTAAATTATGATAAAATTTGGTTTGATAGGTGAAAAATTAAATCATTCATATTCTAAAATCATTCATAATTTTTTAGGTCTTGAATATACTTTAATGCCTTTGAGTATGAATGAATTTAAAGATTTTATGGAAAGAAAAGAATTTATTGGAATTAATGTAACAATTCCTTATAAAGAAAAAGTAATGCCATATTTATCGTTTTGTGATTGTAAAGCTAATCGTATTAAAGCAGTTAATACTATTATTAATGACAATGGACAGTTAAGAGGTTATAACACAGATTATGAAGGCTTTAGATACTTGTTGATTCATAATAAAATTGAAGTTGGTAATAAAAAGATTTTAGTTTTAGGTACTGGTGGCACTTCAAAAACTGTTTCGTGTGTTTTAGAAGATTTAGGTGCAGAAAAGGTATATTTTGCTTCTAGAAAAAAACAAACAAATGCTTTTTTATATGAAGAAATTAACGGTTTAGAAGTAGATATCTTAGTTAATGCAACTCCAGTTGGAATGTTTCCCAACATTGATAAATTGAGTATTTCTTTAGATAAGCTAAAGAATTTAGAAACTGTTATAGATGTAATTTATAATCCTTATAATAGTAAATTATTATTAGAAGCTAAAAAAAGGAATATTAAAGCCGTAAATGGTTTATCAATGTTAGTTTATCAAGCTTTATCATCAGCTGAATTATTTTTAAATAAACATTATGATAAACATGATGTTGAAAAAATCACTAAAAAATAAAAATCAGATTTATTAAATTTGGTATTGATTGGAATGCCTGGCAGTGGTAAAACTACTCTTGCAAACTATCTTGCACGTAAAACTGGTAAAAAAATAGTTGATACTGATT
>JAQUUM010000179.1 GCA_028693885.1 Bacilli bacterium | reverse complement strand
CTCCAACTATCTATTCAGCAATTGATTTGGCAGTTGAGAAAATCGAAACCCAAATTAAAAAACATAAATCTAAAATCTATAGTAGTCTAAAGAAACGCGAAGGATTATCTTCTCATTTCACAACTAGTACTGATTTTGATTTAGAAAAAATGAAAACAGAAGTAAAAGCTATTAATTTAGTAAAAAGTAAATCTGTTGATTTAGAAGCTATAACTCCAGAAGAAGCTATAACTCAGATGGAGATGCTAGGCCATGATTTTTTTGTTTTCTTGAATGTTGAAACTAATAAAGTGTGTATCGTATATTTAAGAGAAGATATGGATTATGGTATAATCGAAGCTAATATGTAAAAGCATTGGGTGCGTTATCGCACCTTTTTTAAATTGTGATATAAAATCTTGAAAAAAAAGCGTAAAAATGGTATTATAATTACAGTATATTATATATAAAGGAATATTAGAAAGGAATCTATATTTTAGATTAAGTGCAATTATGTTTAAAGGTATATTTGATTCAGGATATAAAGAATTAAAAAAGATAGAGGTTATTGCTAATAAAATTGATGCTTTAGCAGAAGATTATAAAAAATTATCTGACCAAGAATTAAAGGATAAAACTCCTTATTTTAGAGAAAAACTAAAAAATGGAAGTGAACTAGATGATTTGATAGTTGAATCTTTTGCAACAGTAAGAGAAGCAGCGACTAGAGTTTTGAAAATGACTCCTTTTAAAGTGCAATTAATGGGTGCTTTAGCTATGCATCGTGGTAATATTGCAGAGATGAAAACTGGTGAAGGTAAAACTTTAACTTCTACTTTGGTAGCTTATTTAAATGCTTTGCCTGGAGAAGGAGTTCATATAGTTACAGTAAATGAATATTTAGCATCTCGTGATGCGAAAGAAATGGGTGAACTATTTAAATGGCTTGGTCTAACTGTCGGTCTTAACTTGAGAGAATTATCTCCTGAAGAAAAACAAGTTCAATATGCTTGTGATATCACTTATTCGACGAATAGCGAATTAGGGTTTGATTATTTGCGTGATCATATGGTCATTTATAAAGAGCAACTAGTTCAAAGACCTTTAAATTATGCAATAGTCGATGAGGTTGACTCGATTTTAATTGATGAGGCAAGAACTCCGTTAATTATTTCAGGTGGAGCAAAAAATACTGGTGATCCATATAGACAGCCTGATATGTTCGTTAAAAGATTAAAAAAAGATGAAGATTTTGATGTTGATATTAAAGCTAAACATGTAACTTTAACAGATAAAGGAATGGGCAAAGCTGAAGCCTATTTTAATCTTGAAAACTTATATGATTTAAAATACGTGGATTTGCTTCATAGAATCAATAATGCTTTAAGAGCAAACTATATTATGGATAAAGATGTTGATTATGTAGTTCAAGATGATAAAGTAATCATTGTCGATCCTTTTACTGGGCGTTTAATGCATGGAAGACAATATAGCGAAGGTTTGCATCAAGCATTAGAAGCGAAAGAACATGTTGAAATTAAAAAAGAAACAAGAACAATTGCTACTATTACATTTCAAAATTATTTTAGAATGTATAAGAAATTAGCTGGTATGACAGGTACAGCTAAAACTGAAGAAGAAGAATTTAGAAACATTTATAATATGTATGTTGTTGAGATTCCAACAAATATGCCTATTGTTAGGAAAGATGAACCAGATTTAATGTTCTTATCTATTAAAGCTAAGTTTGAAGCCATTGCTAATGATATTAAGGCTAGGTATACTTTAGGACAACCTGTATTAGTTGGTACAATTTCTATCGAAACAAGTGAACTGCTATCTGATCTTTTAAAAAGAAAAGGTGTTCAGCATAGTGTTTTGAATGCAAAACAACATGAAAGAGAAGCTGAAATTGTAGCTAATGCAGGGCTTCAAAAATCAGTTACTATTGCAACAAATATGGCAGGACGTGGTACTGACATTAAACTTGGCCCTGGAGTTGTAGAACTAGGCGGGTTAGCAGTTATTGGTACCGAAAGACATGAAGCAAGACGTATTGATAATCAGTTAAGAGGTAGATCTGGTAGACAGGGTGATCCTGGCTATACAAGATTTTATTTATCGGCTGAAGATGAACTTTTAAGAAGATTTGGTAGCGAACGTTTTAAAACAATGTTGGGCTTTATTGTTAATCAAAAAGGACAAGGCGAAGAAGTTCCTTTAGAGTCTAAAATGTTTTCTAGATTTGTTGAAAGTGCTCAAAAGAAAGTTGAAGGTAATAACTTTGATAACCGTAAAACTATTTTAGAATATGACGAGGTTTTAAGAAAACAACGTGAAATCATTTATGGACAGAGAACTGAAATTTTGTTTAAAGATGATATCTCTGATATTGTTGATAGAATGATGCAAAACTTAGGTGCTAGATTAGCGTTTGAAGCGATGGATGATGAAAAAAAAGGCTATATTGATTCTAAACATTTTTTTGATATGGTTAACGGAATGTTTTTTCCTCTTAACTATATTACAAAAGAAGAACTTGAAAATATGACTATTGAAGAAGCTGGCAATATTTTCTATCAAAAATCAAAAGAGTTACTACAAGAAAAGAAAGAAAAGTTCCCTAATGAAATTAAAGAATTTTTAAAAGTAGTTTTATTAAGAGTTGTTGATACATATTGGATGGATCATATTGATGCGATGAGTGAATTGCGTCAAGCGGTTCGTCTTCAAGCTTATGCTCAAATTAATCCTCTTCGTGAATATAAAGAGTTAGGGTATAATAAATTTGAGGATATGGTTAATAGTATTGAAACAGATGCAGTTAAGTTAGTTAATCGTGCTCAAATTAGAGACAATTTACAACGTGAAGAAGTTGCTAAACCTATAGCAACAAACTCAGGTG
>JAQUUM010000178.1 GCA_028693885.1 Bacilli bacterium | reverse complement strand
AACACAAGTGTTACTTGGTCAAGCAGTAATACTGCAATCGCAACTGTAAATAGTAGTGGTGTTGTAACAGGTGTTGCAGCTGGAAGTGCAACAATTACAGCAACATCAAATGCTAATACAACAGTAAAAGCAACATGTGCAATGACAGTAACAGCACCAGCATCAGGTACTTTAACAGTAACACAAAGCCCAACTGGTACAATTGCAGTGGGTGGAACTGGATATCAAGTTTATGTAACAGATTCAGCTGGAGCAAGTGTGTCTAGACTTGAATGTACATTTACATCAAGTGCAAGTAATATAGCTACAGTTTCAGCTTATGGAACAATATCAGCTTTAGCAAGTGGAACTGCTAAAATTACTGTAATTCATCCTACAAAAGGAACGGGTACAATTACATTAACAATCGGAAGTGGCACAACGCCTCCTCCACCAACCGGATCATTAACTATTACACAAAGCCCTACAGGTACAATTCCTGTGGGTGGATCTGGATATCAATTATATGTTACAGATTCAGCTGGAACATCAGTTTCAAGAACTGAATGTACATTTACATCAAGTGCAAGTAGTGTAGCAACAGTTTCAACTTATGGAACAATCTCAGCATTAAAAGCTGGAACTGCAAAAATTACTGTAACTCATCCAACAAAAGGAACAGGTACAATTACATTAACAATTGGAACAGGCACAACGCCTCCTCCACCAACATCTAATGTTGATACACCTGCTCATATGTTTGTAGATAGAGCAAGTACATATACAGGAACATTTAGTAATGTTGAATTATCTAGTGGGAAACTTGTATTGAAGAGTGGAGCAACTTCTGGTACTTATACATCTAAACAATTTTCAACTGCAATATCATTTACTAAATTAGTTGGTTCTTGGTCAGCGACTTATCCTTCTACAAGTGCTACAGTTGAAGTTCAATATAGATTAAAGATAGGAACTACTTGGACGGGATATTTATCATATAAGCAATGGGCAAAAGGAAAAACTAACTCAAGCGTTAATGCATCTGTAAGTGGAGCAAGGATTTCAATTGATGAAATTCAGACAACAGGCTCTGCTGCAACAGGATTCCAATATACAGTAACACTAAGAAGGAGTTCTACAACTTCATCAAGCCCTAAGTTGTCATTAGTATCAGCAACATTATACAATTCAGGAAGAAATACTTCATCAATCTATAATGTTGCAAATTATCCTTCTTCGAAACTTTATTCAATAAGTATATTAAGACAACAAGATGTACCAACAATCGGTGGAATCATTTGTAGTCCTACAACATCTACGATGTTGTTGAGATATAAAGGAGCAACTGCTTTTGGAGGATACACTTTACCTCATCAATATACTGCAAGTATTGCAAAAGATTCTGGGTCTGGAATTTATGGTAACTGGGCATTTAACTGTGCTGTAATGGGATCTTATGGGTATAATAGTTATGTAAGGTTTATGTATTCATACCAAGAACTAGTAAGACATTTAGCATATGTCGGTCCAGTTGGAATTAGTGTGTCTGGTACTGTTGCGGGAAGCTTTGGAAGTTATACCACAGGTGGGCATTTAATGGTTGTTAAAGGTTATAGTAGATCATCAACTGGTGCTATTACATTCAATATTAATGATCCTAACTATGGTAGAGTTTATACTATGAGTTCATGGCAGTTAATGAATTGTTGGGCAAGTAAAGTAACTTATATTATTGAGTAGTTAAAAAAACAAAAAGGAATGTACCCATATTAATGGACATTCCTTTTTTTTGTTTTAGATAATTACTTTTTCCATATCTTTGTGTTTAATATTAGCTTCAATATACATTTCGCTAGTTACTATAAAACCTAAACTCTCATAAAATTTAACAGCATCTATTTGAGCTCCTAATTTTACTTTTTTACATTTGTGTTTTTTAGAGAAAGCAATAATCTTTTCCATTATTGCTTGGCCAACTTTGTTTCTTCTGTATTCTTTTAAAACACAAAATCTACCAACCTTTGCATAATCATCAAGTAGTTTAACTCTAGCAGTTCCGACTGCTTTTTTATCAATATAGGCGATAAATACAGTTTGGTTTAATTCATCTAAATCAAACTCATCATTAAAATCAACTTTTTGTTCTTTAACAAAAACATCATTTCTAATAATGAAAGCATTCATTAAATCTTTTGAAGTTTTAACAATTTTTACTTTCATACAATCACCACATATAATAATACTAATACAGAAACTACTAAACAATAAAATCCAAAATATTTTAGATTGTCTTTTTTTACTAATCTAAAAAACCATTTTAGTGAAAAAAATGTTGCTATTATACTAGCCAAAAATGCTAGGATATAGCCTAATACGTTAATTGAATCTAAACTATTTTTAAAGATGTTATATATTCCAAGAAGAAAAGATGCGATACTAATTGGTATATACATCATAAAAGAAAATCTTAAAGCAGTAGTTAGTTCTAATTTTTTTATCACACCAACCGAAGTTGTGCTTCCTGATCTACTAATACCAGGAAGTAGCCCGCCTACTTGACCGATACCCATTAATAAAGCATCAGACCAAGTGATAGTAGTTCTTAAAGCATTTTTTGAATAATAACTAATAAATAAAACCAAAGTACCAGTAATAAACAAACAGATTCCTACACTTAATAAAGTATTAAAGTTAGCATTAATAAAATCTTCTAAAAGTAGACCTGCAATTCCTGCTGGAATTGTAGCTAAGGCTACTAATAAAACATATATAAAGTTTGCTTTGTTTTCTACTTGTTTTTCAGAATTCTTTTTAAAAATATAATTAAATGATCCAACAATTAAATCTTTTATCATTTTCCTAAAATAAAAGATGATTGCTAGTAATGAACCAAAGTTGACTATAAT
>JAQUUM010000177.1 GCA_028693885.1 Bacilli bacterium | reverse complement strand
TTAAATGAGCTTGCTTTTGTGCCAGTGGATTTTAATACTAATAGTATGGTAGATGAGTGGAGTGGAGATTACGGTTGTGGTGTAAAATATTTTTCACAAGATGGAATAATAAAACTAGCTAAAAATGCAGGTATTGAGATTGATGATAATCTTTCCCCGGCTGAAAAATTAAAAATAGTTCAAAAATTAATGGAAAAAAATGATGAAAGAGCGAAAAATATTTATACTGATATAGGAATTTATTTAGGTTATACTATTCCTTATTATGCTCAATTCTATAATATCAAACATGTTATGTTACTTGGTAGAGTAGTAAGTGGTAAAGGTGGGGACATTCTTATGGAAACTGCAAAAAAAGTTCTTTTTGAAGAATTTCCTGAATACTCTTATATAAATTTAACTATGCCTGATGAAAGAACAAGAAGAGTAGGTCAGTCAATAGCTGCTGCAAGTTTACCAAGGTGTAAATAATGTCGATTATTATCCCTAGCGAATATAAAAATAAACTGAGTTTAGTTGACACTGAAAAAGCCATTAAGTTAGCTAAAGATACTTTTGAAAAAAAACTTTCTGAGCATTTAAATTTAACAAGAGTATCTGCACCGCTTTTTGTGTTGCCTGAAAGTGGACTTAATGACAACCTAAATGGGTATGAAAGACCAGTTTCTTTTGATATTAAAGAAAGTGGTAAAAACGCAGAAATCGTGCATTCTCTTGCAAAGTGGAAAAGAAATGCGCTTGCAAAATATTTGTTTAAAGATGGTGAAGGTTTATACACTGACATGAACGCTATTAGAAGAGATGAAGAAACGGATAATTTACATTCGCTATATGTAGATCAATGGGATTGGGAAAAAATTATTACTAAAAAAGATAGAAATATTGATTTTTTAAAAACAATAGTTAGGAAAATCAATACTGTGTTAATCGAAACTAAAGAGATAATTAATCAAAAGTTTAATGCTTTAAACCTTAGTCTTAATAATGAAGTTTTCTTTATAACTGCTGAAGAATTATTAAAAATGTATCCAGAGTTCTCTGCTAAAGAAAGAGAAAACATAATATGTAAAGAAAAAAAGAATGTTTTTATTATAGGTATTGGCGAAGAACTGTCTAATGGAATTAAACACGATGGCAGAGCTCCCGATTATGATGATTGGCAATTGAATGGTGACTTTTTATTGTGGTATGAACCTTTAAATTGTGCTATTGAAATATCATCGATGGGTATTAGGGTTGATAAACATTCAATGCTTTACCAGCTTGAAAAAGCTAATGCAACTTCAAGGCTTAATTATGAATATCATCAAAAAATAGTAAATGATGAATTGCCTTTAACTATTGGAGGAGGAATCGGACAATCTAGAATTTGCATGATTATGCTTGAAAAGATTCATATCGGAGAAGTTCAAGTTTCGATATGGAGCGAAGATGATTTAACATTAATAAGAAAAAATAAGATTAACATTTTATAAAACGCAGGTTGCTGCGTTTTATTTTTATAACTCTGTTTAAATCTATTTTTTTATTTAGACATAATTGTTTTTTTTTGGTATAATATAATAGTTAATGGAGGCCTTATGTTTTTTAAGATTGTTAATTTTATTCCTAATGATTGTCTGGAAAATATTTTTCAAATCGATTATAATAATTTATATAAAAATGGAAAACGTGTTATTTTTATTGATTTAGATAATACATTAATACCGTATGATCAAATTTATATAAACGATAAGATAGAAGTTTTATTCGAAGAAATTCGCTCGTATGGCTTAGAAATTGTTATTATTTCAAACAATAAAAAAAGTAGAATAGAAGCTTTTTTAAATGGCTATAATATTCCTTTTGTTTACAAAGCCACTAAACCTTTAAACAGAGGGTTTAAAAAAGCTTTAAATATTTATAGTGATATTACGAGAAAAGAAGTTATTGTAATTGGTGATCAAATAATAACGGATGTTTTGGGCGCAAAAAGAATGGGGATTGATGTTATCCTTGTTAAACCTATTAAAAAAAATACAGAAAAATGGTATACAAAAGTACTTCGATATTTTGAAAAAAAAGCCTTAAATAAAATAAAAAAGTATGATATTACAATTTATAGTAATATTATTTCGGTAATTGGTGAGCATAACTAATGAGATGCGTTGGGTGTGGAGCTGAACTCCAATTTTCGTATGAAGATAAAGAAGGCTATATAGATTTTAAAAAATTTAACGCTTTAATTAGTATAGACAAACAAGCAATTTGTAAAAGATGTTTTTCTATGGTGAATTATAATATAGACATATTAGATCATAATAATATACCTAATAAAACATATAATTTTGAATTGTTAAATAGTCGTAATAATATTATTGTTTATATCATTGATGCTATAAATCTTGAGTTTTATATTCCTGAACTGACAATAGTCAGTAAAAATACCACTTGTAAACTTGTAATAATTGTAAACAAATTTGATTTATTGAAAAACTTTAATTTAGAAAATAAAATTAAAGAACATTATTCAAATGAAATAAATAAAATAAAAATAAATTATGAAAAGATTTTTTTCGTTTCTGCCTTTAAAAAATCTGATATAGATGAATTAGCGAATTTTTTTCTTTCTTTTCCTCCGCTTATTTTTTATAATTTTGTTGGTCCTAGTAGTGCTGGCAAGAGTTATTTAATTGATAAAATATATGAAAAAATAGTTTATCAAAAAACAAGTTTGACAACTAGCTTATTTTTTAAAACTACACTTTATAAAAATGTTCTAAGATTACCGAATAATTCTAAATTTGTTGATTACTACGGGTTTACTAGAAAAGACGATTTAAGATATTATTTAAACAATAGTAATTTTAAAAAAGTCTACATTGAAAAATCTCCAAAATTAATAGGTTATCAGATAAAAGATACGCAAAGCATAT
>JAQUUM010000017.1:5467-13436 GCA_028693885.1 Bacilli bacterium | reverse complement strand
TCTCCAATATCAGAAAAAACATTATCAAAAATATTTAATTCACTTCTTTCATCACAAGGTAATAATAATCCAAATTTAACCATAAGTGAAAGTAGTCCAATTGTTTTTAATAATACGGTTTTCCCTCCAGTATTAGGTCCTGTAATTATTATTCCTTTATACTCTTCACCAATAATTATTGTATTTTTTACTATTTCAGAAACGTTCAACAAAGGATGATAACAATTTATAAGCGAAACTTTACCTGAAGAATTTATTAAAGGTTTATTACCGTTGATTTTTATTGAATATTGGGCTTTTGCAAATATCAAATCTAACTTTAATAAAACGTTAAAGGAAAAACTTAAATCACTAAAATGTTCCCCAATATTAAGAGATATCTTTTGAAGGATTCTAACTATTTCTCTTTTTTCTTCTTCTATTAAATGATTTAATTTATTAGAAATTTCACATACAGAGTTTGGTTCAATATATACAGTTTCGCCAGAGCCAGATTGGTCATGTATTATTCCTGGTACAGAATTTTTATAATCGTTTTTAACTGATAAAACATAACGATTATTTCTAATAGAAATTACCGTTTGAGTTAATTTAGTTGATAATTTTGAAATCAATTCTTTTAATTTTTTTTGAATATTAGATTCATTTAATCTTATATTTCTTCTAATATCATACAATAACGGACTTGCATCATCTTTTATATTACCATTTTCATCTATTACTTTTTTTATATTAATATTTAGATCTTTTGGATATATAAGTAAATCAACATAACGTTTAAAATTTTCTACAGGTCCCATAATATCTACAACTTTATCTAAGAAAAGCTGATTATCTTTAATGCAATCTAAGAATTTCCCAATATCGTAAATATCTTTCTCAGATAATAATCCATTTTTAGAAGCGTAACTAATGTTTTTTTCTACTTTATCATTAAAATATATTGGATTTTCCCCTACTCTTTTGATGATAATAGATGCTTCATCAACTTCGTTTAACATAGTTGTAACTAATTGAATATCACTACTTAATATAGTTTCTTCAATTAGTATTTTATTTATATTTAAACGTAAGAATGGTTTTATAAGCTCGATAATTTTATCAAACTCCAAAATCTTATAATATTTATCCATAAATAATTACATCTTCCTTTTTCTTAAAAAATATGTTATAATAAAAATGAGGGGTTGATAACGTGGTTAAAACTTTAAAACTTAATAACCAACAGTTTGATAAAGTCGTAGATTATTATAGACAATATCAAATTAATAACACGAATGAATATACGAGTTTTAGAGCTAAGATAGGTAACACGGTTATCACTTGTTATAAAACTTTTACTATTGCCATTCAAGGTGTAGAATCTAGTGAGATTTTTCTAGACATTTCTAAAATGCTTAATTTGAAAGTTGAGAATGAAAATCCAAAAAGCACAAATCTAAATCTATCCATAATTGGGACTGACGAGGTAGGTACCGGAGATGTTTTTGGTGGAATTGTTGTTGTTGCTTGCTTCGTGCCCAAAGAACAAATATTAAATTTGAAAAAATTGGGTGTAAAAGATAGCAAACTACTTACGGACCAAACAATTATGAAAATTGCACCTATTCTCATGAAAGACTTGAAATATACTTATATTTATTTTGATAATTCAAAATACAATAGCCTCTACGATCCTAAAAATATGAATATGAATAAAATAAAAGCAATTTTACACAATAAATGCATTTTAAAAATTCTAGAAATGAAACCAAATTTTGATAAAATAATTATCGATGGATTCACGACTAAAGAAAATTATTTTAGATATTTACACGAAACTGAAGTTTTTCCCGATATAACTCTTGAAGAAAAAGGTGAAAGTAAACATATTGCTATTGCTGCTGCAAGCATCATTGCGAGATACATATTCTTAGCTTATCTTAACAAAATATCTAAAGTTTCGGGATACGCTTTACTTAAAGGCGCTTCGACTCAAGCAAGCGATTTAGCAAAAACTATAATTCAGCAAAAAGGCGAAGCTTTCTTAAGCAAAATAGCGAAATTAAATTTTAAATCTATCAAGAAGAATTAATGCTTTTTTTACAAAAGCATTTTTTTATTTTAATTGATCTATAAAATCATTAAAATATTTTGGCAAATCAGAATCAAAGTTTAAAACTATTTTTTTTGCAGGATGAAAAAATCCTAAACTCTTTGCATGCAAGAACTGTCCATCTTCTCCAATTGTTTTTCTAGGTCCATAGACTTTATCTCCAACAACCGGAAAACCAATGTATTTCATGTGAACTCTAATTTGATGAGTTCGCCCCGTTTCTAATATTAACTCTACTAATGTATACTTTTCATATCTTTTTATAACTTTAAAATTAGTTATAGCATTTTTACCGTTTTCAACAACAGCCATCATTTTTCTATCTTTGTCGCTTCTCCCAATTGGAGCATTTACTTTCCCTGAATTGTGCGGAATCACTCCATGTACTAACGCTATATATTTTCGGGTAACATTTTTATCTGCAAACTGTTTGCTTAAATTTTTATGAGTAAAATCATTTTTACAAACTACAAGCAATCCTGAAGTTTCTTTATCAATCCTATGAACTATGCCTGGCCTTAATACTCCATTAATACCAGAAAGGTCGTTGCAGTAATATAATAAAGCATTAACCAAAGTTCCTTCATAATTACCATGCCCAGGATGAACAACCATTCCACTAGGCTTATTTACCACTAAAAGATCGCTGTCTTCATAGACAACTTCAATATCCATTTTTTGTGGAATAGCTTTCAACTCAACAGTTTTAGGAATAGTAATACAAATTTCGTCATTTTTTTTTAAAATATCATTAGATTTACATGTCTCTCCATTTAGTAAAATGTTATTGGACACTATCCAATTTTGAATTTGTGTTCTTGACAGTTTTTTGTCTTTTTCAGCCAAATATTTGTCTATTCTCTTTTTAGCATCTTCTTCTAAAACCTTAAAAATTATTTTTTCCATAATTCATTCTTTCCGATTAATAAATCTATCAACATAAGTACAACGCCAATACTTAAATAACTATCAGCATAATTGAATGTCCAAAATCTCCAATTACCAAATATAAAAGAAATCATATCTATAACTTCTCCTCTAAAAACTCGATCAATAAAATTGCCAATAGTTCCAGAAATAATTAAAATTAAGGCTAAACTATAAATAACTCTTTTCTTAAAATCTAAATGTTTAAATAAAAAACCAAAGATTACTAGTGCTATCAAAGCAATAATTGCCAAAAGCCATGTATATTCAGAAAACATACCGAAAGCACTACCAGTATTACCGGTATGAGTTAATTCTAGAAAATTAGGAATAACACTAATATATTCACCTAAAGGCAAGTTATTAACTATTAGTTGTTTGCTAAACTGATCAGCAGTTGTTAATACGATTATGAATAATATCCCTAATATATACATATTTACTCCTTTATATTATATTTGAAAATAAAATTAAAATTATTAAAGTAAATGCTGCAAATCCAACATTTAGAAATTGATAAAAAAATATAGCATTTTCATCAATTTTTTGCAAATTATCACGATCTTTTCCATAACCTTTAGCAATTTTAACACTCAAGTAATTTGATAAACCATTGCTAAACATTAATATAGTCCATGAAATTGCGATTAACAGTGTAAAAATCGTATAATCGTAAAAATAAGTTCTTATCAATCTATAAACTAAAAATACCAAAGGTAGTATCAAAATAATAGTCAAAATAATTCCACCTATAAATATTTTTACATTATTCCAAAATTTAAATTTAATATCATAAAACTTTTTAGTTTCTTCTTTTCCTTTAGACCAAAGATTTTTTTCTTTTTTTTCAGTATAGTTATTCATTTGATCTCCCCTCCAACCAAGCTATAGCATCATATAAATTTACTATACTAACTAATTCAAAGGTAGGTTCAGCAATTCTTTCATAAACTTCAAAAGCTTCTAGATAATTTGAACTAGGAATAAAAAAAACATCTACTTTATTTTTTTGAGCAGTTAATATTTTTTGTTTCACACCACCAATTTGTCCAGTTACAAACTGATATTCATCAAGTATTGGGTCATAATTTATTTCAATCGTCCCAGTACCTGCAATTATTAAACCAGAAGTTAAATCAAACTCAGTCAAAGCATCATAAATATATAATGTTTGCATAAGACCTCCGGAAGGTCCAGTAGATGAAAAATCATCTACTAAACTATATGTCGGAGTTGAATCTATTACTTCATAGTATGCTTCACCATAAATACCTATACCGTAAAAATTCGATTCTAACAATTGCGCAGGTGATAAAACTGCTAATTCTATTTCATCTCTTACCACTTTTAAAGAAATATTGTCTTCACTTGTTAAATCACCATCATTAATTTCACCAATTATCGTTCTGGTTTGTTCAAAATTAACTAATTCAACTCCATTAAGTTCAATTATTAAATCACCAACTTTTAACCTGTTATCAAAATTTTTATCAACTGAAGTTACCCTAATTCCTTTAAACTCAAAATTAATATCAATGTCAATATTATTTTCATTTGCCGTTTTATATGCAGCAATAAGAGCTTTAGATACACTATTTTTTTTATAGTATACACCAGCAATATATTCCTCAGCTGTTGTTAAATCTAAAATAGGATCAAATTCTTTCAAATCCACATTAAAGTTATTTTGATGTAACCAGTATTCTATTAAAGAAATATTTCTATTTTGTAATACACTAGTAGTATAATAAGTTCCTTTTTCTTGATTAGAATCAATACTAACAATGCTACCTACTGGAGAAATATATCCCGGATATGTAGCAATAACATTGACAGTCTTTGTAGTAATAAAAATCAAAAAAATATATAGCAAAAGCAACATAATAACCAATATTTTATAGAAAACTTTTGCTTTCAAAACCTTATTAAATATTACTTTAAAAAATTCTAGCATCTTATTTTTCCTTTACTTCAATCGTAAACTCACTCATTTTTCTAACTTTTATATTAGCAGCTTTTAACATTCTTTGCCCCGCTAATGAAGAATCAGTTTGTATATATTTATCATCAACAAAAACTATCTCTTTAATCCCAGATTGAATAATAAGTTTTACACACTCATTGCATGGAAACAAGGAGACATATAACGTACAATTTTCTAAAGATGTCGTTGAATTCAATATTGCATTAGTTTCAGCATGTACAACATAAGGATACTTAACATTTAAGTATTCACCTTCTTTTTCCCACGGAAATTCATTATCATCACACCCATAAGGAAAACCATTATACCCAATACCTACTATTTTTTTATTTTTATTAACTATACAAGCCCCTACTTGGGTACTAGGGTCTTTACTCCTCTTAGCAGAAAGCAATGCCACACCCATAAAATATGTATCCCAATCAATATAATTATTTCTCTTCATATTTTTCACTCTCTTTTTTTGAATCATTTTCTAACGATTTAAATATACAATCATGTGATGAACAACTTTCACACTTACTTTGTCTTTGCCCTTCTACTTTTATTTTTTTATTAACTACATATGAAATAAAAAATATAGTAATCAAGCCAACAATAATACCAATTTGTACCAAAATTTTAGTTATAATCATCGTATATTTCCTTCTTAATTATATAATGAGATAAAAGTATGCCGGCATAAGCAGTAACATTAATATATGAACCCAATTCCTTTGTTTTTACTTCTTCTCTTGAGCAAACTACATAAAAATCTTTTTTTATATAATTCTTTCTTAGTTTTTCACGTATTTTTTTAGCTATTGGATCATATGTAGTTTTTGATAACTTTACAATTTCTAATTTAAACGGATCGATTTTTTTAGCCATTCCCATTGAACTAATGAATTTAATATTTTTGCTTAATAAATAATTGATTAAGAAAAATTTGTTTTCAATATCATCAATTGCATCAACAACATAATCCACGCAAATTTCTTCTAGAAAATTGTTTTTTTCATTAAATCTTTCTTTATATACTTGAACATTACAATCAGGATTTATTTCTAAAATCATTTTTTTAAGTACATCCACTTTAAACTGGTCTAAGGTAGCAACATTGGCAGTCACTTGTCTATTAATATTAGACAACTCAACCAAATCAAAATCGCACAAAAATAAGTTTTTTATACCACATCTAGCCAAGGAAAGTGCGCATACGCCTCCAACTCCCCCGACTCCTATTATTGCGACCTTTAAATTAGTTATTTTTAAAAATTTACTTTCACCAACTAAACTAACAAATCTATTAAACATTATTTTTTAATTTCCAATTTTAATTCTTTTAACTGTTTTTCAGAAACAATTGATGGAGCTTCACTCATTGGGCAAATTGCATTAGCGCTTTTTGGAAAAGCGATAACATCTCTAATAGAAGTAAGATTTGCTAAAATCATAACTAATCTATCCAAACCTAATGCAATCCCTCCATGCGGAGGCGTACCATACTTTAAAGCATCCACAAAATAACCAAATTTTAGCTTGATTTCATCATCTGTTAATCCTATAGCCTGGAACATTTTAGCTTGCAAATCTTGATTATGAATTCTAATAGATCCACTTCCAAGTTCAAACCCATTTAATACAATATCATATTCTCTCGCTCTTACTCTTCCTTGATCAGATAATAAATATTTAACATCTTCTTCATGAGGTGCTGTAAATGGATGATGCGTTGCTACGTACCTTCCTTCTTCAGAATCAAATTCAAACAAAGGCCAATTGACTATCCATAAAAAGTTATATAAATTATAATCAATCAAATCTAATTCTTTTCCTAAGTAATTTCTAAGATTAGCTAAAGATTGATTTACTATATTCTCATTATCTGCTACTATCAAAACTAAATCACCCTCAGCTATTTCTAGTTTTGATTTCACTATATCAAAAACTGGTTCAATATATTTAGAAATTCCCCCACTTAATATCGAATCTTCATATTTAAACCAAGCTAATCCTTTAGCATTAAATTTTTTAACATATTCAGTAAGACCATCAATATCTTTTCTAGAAAAATGGCTTGCTTTACCCTTAACATTTATGGCTTTTATTATTCCATTATTTGCTAGTACATTTTGAAAAACACTAAATTCAATGGTTTCCACTTCTTTTGAAATATTTACTAATTCGAGTCCAAACCTAGTATCAGGTTTATCTGTTCCATATTTTGCAAGTGAGTCAGAGAAGGATAGTCTAAGAAAAGGAGTTTTAATATCAATGTTTTTTACATCCTTCATTACTTTTTTTAACATTCCTTCAACTACACTATAAACATTTTCCTCGTTTATAAAACTCATTTCAATATCAATTTGAGTAAATTCCATTTGTCTATCAGCCCTTAAATCTTCATCTCTAAAGCATTTTACTATTTGAAAATATTTTTCAAATCCTGATATCATTAACAACTGCTTATACATTTGAGGAGATTGTGGTAAAGCATAAAACTTACCAGGATGAACTCTTGAAGGAACCAAATAATCTCTCGCACCTTCAGGGGTTGATTTACCAAAAACTGGTGTTTCTATTTCTATAAAATCTAATGAATCTAAATGAGATCTAATAGATTTACAAATATTATTACGCATTATTAAATTTTTTTGCATTATAGGTCTGCGCAAATCAAGATATCTATATTTCATTCTAATATCTTCTAAAGCATCTGTTTCATCAGCTATTATTAATGGTGGATTAATTGACTCGCTTAAAACTTCTATATCTAAAATCTCAACTTCTATTTCTCCAGTAGGAATATTTAAATTCTTACTTTCCCTTTCAATTACTTTGCCATCTATTTTTATAACAAATTCATTTCTCAAGCCTTCTACAATACTATAGTTATTATTATTAGGCTTGCATACAATTTGAGTAATTCCATAACGATCTCTTAAGTCAATAAAAATCAACCCACCCAAATTTCTTTTTTT
>JAQUUM010000017.1:0-5367 GCA_028693885.1 Bacilli bacterium | reverse complement strand
GTATCGGTATAATAATCTAAACCTCTAACAAGTTTTTGATCAATTATAAAAGGTATTTTAAATATATTCAAAATCTCAACTAAATTATTAAAGTAATCTTTGGATTCATTTGTTAAAAAATCCGAGATTTTCGGAACATTCTTCATTATTTCAATATTTTTATCAATCTTACAATCTAAAACTCTTAAAGGATTAGTTTCTAACCTTCTATTACAATCTTCACAAAGCAAATCTTTATAATTAATAAAATATTCTTTTATTGCTTCAGCATATTTTCTCCTAGATATTTCATCGCCTATAGAATTTATATGTAGTCTTATATTTTTTATTTTCAATTCTAAAAATATATTGTATGCACTTAAAATTATATCTGCATCAAGTAAATAACTTGATTCTCCAAAAGCTTCTATTCCAAATTGATGAAATTGTCTAAACCTGCCCGATTGTGGCCTTTCGTATCTAAACATAGGACCAAAATAATAATATTTATTTAATGCTAAAGAATTAGCATACAACTTATTTTCTAAGTAACTTCTTACAATTGAAGCAGTTCCTTCTGGTCTTAAGGTTATACTTCTGTTAGATCGATCATCAAAAGTATACATTTCTTTTTTTACTATATCAGTTTCATCCCCTACACTTCTTGAAAACAATTCAGTATTCTCAAATATAGGTGTAATCATTTCGCTATAGTTATATCTTTGTAATATTTCAGACATTTTTCTTTCAATATGCCTTAACTTTATACTTCTTTCATCATAGAAGTCTTGAGTTCCTTTAATTTTTTGATAACTCATTTAACCACCCCAAATTAATATATATTTAATTTCAATATTTATGTTATTATAACATAATCCCGTATTAAAATCTAGATTAAAAAAGAAATAGGATATAAAAATATCCTATTAAGTTATTTTTTTAATTTTTAGATTTTTTCTTTTTTCATACATTAAAACAACTGCAGGTACAAACATTATTTGTAACATTATACCAAAACCTGGGGTAACAAAAAAATCTTTAATCAAATCTTTAATTCCATAAATCCCAAGATCGGAAATAGCATAATAAACAATTTTAAAAAGACCGCCTACCACTCTTTCAATCAAGATAGTCGTAATTAATGCAAAATAAATGTTTAAAATATTGTTTTTTATCACATTAAAAGAATAAATAACCCCACTTGTCAATCCACACACACCTAACTCAATCATTAATGATAATCCATTTGGGTAAAACGTCAATAGTCCTGGTAAAATAATATGTATTACAGGAGGAATTAACAATCCACAAGCTAATCCATATGGCCAGCCAAGTATAAAACCACAAATTAAAACTACAAAATTAAGAATAACTAATTTTTCAAGTAGCCCTACTATGTGAAAAATAGGCATCAAAAGTACACCTAATGAAATGAAAAACACACAAATTATTATTTTTTCTATTTTAATCTTCAAAATTATAATCTCCTTTAATCAAGATAATTTTGTCATCCAAAATTGAAATTAAATCTCTTTTATATAAATATCCAATAGCGTTTTTAAAAGCAGTTTTACTCATCTTAAAAACCCTATAAATTATATCTGGATCAGTTTTTTCAGTAAAATTTAAAACATCGTTATTCTTTATCATGTGTTCATATAAGAGTTTCGCGTCATCAACTATTTGAATCTCTTTGTTCTCTATAGTTGTTCCGAGAATTCCATTATCGCTTATCTTTGTAACTCTAAACTCTAATTTTTCACCCAGCCTATAATTTTTGCGTAAAAACTTATAATAAATAAATATATTATTATAATTTTTTGTTACTATATTTATCCCATCATTTGAAATTCTGTATACATAACCTATATATTTCTTGTTTTCTTCTAAATTATCTTGTTTTAATTTTTCTATATCGGTTTTTAAAAGCGGTTTTGCAACAATTTTTTCTCTAATAATTTTCAATATAACCAACAGTTCATCTTTTTCAATCGGCCACAATTTAGTATCTACTGGCAAATCATCATTAGAAATAAGGACATCTTTACTAACACCTATATTTACAAATACTCCAAAATCTTTTTTTTCAACTACCTTTCCAAACCCAGGATTATCAATCGTCACCCAAGGTTTTTCTAAAGTTGCTGCTATTCTATTTTTTTTGTCCAAATAAACAAATGCATCTACTTCTTGATTTGGTTGCAATGATTTGCCACTACACTCATTATAATGTAAAAATACTTCGTTATCATCAATTTTTAACATATAACCTATTTGTGTTTCTCTATCTACAATAGCCTTATTAACTTTTCCTAACATTTTTTTACCTTTCTAAATCAGATTTTTTAATTCCTATTCCAATAGAATCTTCACCACATCTACTTTTTATATCATTAACTAACTCATGAACTTTACTTTTGCTGTCAATTAGTTCTCGATTTGAAAATAAGTCAAATTGATTTTTTGATATATTCGACTCTACTAATCTAGATGCAAATACGCCCATCAATCTAACTTCAAAATAATCAGGCAAATTGTCCTCTAAAATAAGTTCTAACATTTTAAATATTATATATTCATCATCAGTCGGATAGTCCAAAGCTCTACTTCTAGAAATTATACGAAAATCACTAAATTTTATTTGTAATCCTACAGTTTGAGTTTTTAATCCCTTTTGACTCATTTTATAAACTATTGAATTAACCAAATATTTTAATGCTTTTTTTAAATAAGTTGTATCAAAAATATTATTCTCAAACGTGTGTGAATTACTTATTGATAAAGCCTTATCATAATTTTCATACTCTACTTCTGATTCATCAATTCCGTTAGCTTTTTCATAAAGACTAAGAGCGTGAGAACTTCCAACGTTTTTTTTAAGCAAATCCATATCCTTAAAATTCGCCAAATCACCTATTGTTTTAATATTTATTGCCTCAAGTTTAGGAAAAGTTTTTTTCCCCACTCCGTTCATTTTGCTTATACTAATTGGCCACAATTTAGTAGATAATTCTCGTTTTCTTAAAACTGTAATTCCAAATGGCTTATCCATATCACTGGCCATTTTTGCAAGAAATTTGTTAGGTGCTATGCCTATGCTTATTGACAATTTAAATATATTCATAATCTCATTTTGAATTCGTTTAGCAAAATCAATAGTTTCAGTCCCTTGACAAATATCACTTACATCCATATATGCTTCATCAATAGAAGCTACCTCTATCTTTTTATTGATATTACTTAAATATGAAAATACTTTCTCAGAATAATTAGTATAAATATGCATATTAGGTTCTACTATTTGAACATTTGGACATAATTTAATTGCTTCTGAAGTCAGCATCGTCGTTTTTATTCCATAACTTCTTGCAAGATAATTTGGTGATAAAATTATACTTTTTTTATAAACATCATTTTTAGCCACAACTATAGGTACACTTTGATATTGTGGGTTTTCAGCCATTTCGCACGCTGCAAAAAAGGCATCTAAATCTAAATGAAATATGATTTTTGAAGTTTTCATTTTTTTATTCCTTTTTTTATTTTTTTATGTTATAATATCTATGTATTATTATATCATAAATATAAGGGGTGCAAAATGAAAAAAAATCAAAAAGTTGTAAAACCAAAAAAAGAAAAAAAACCTTTTGTTGAAACAAGAGTAAAACCTGACAATTCTATTGAAGTAGAATTTAAAAAAAACCCTTCAGAAACAATTTCAGGTAAAATTTTCTTACTTTTAATAATTTTTGGCATGGTAATAATGCCTGTTGTATTGGTAATCATATTAATATCTAAAGCATAATAATTAAAACTTCGCACAGTATGCGAAGTTTTTAAATTTTACTTCGATTTATTATTATCATCCATTATATCTTCTAATTCTAAATTTTCTGTTTCCGCTAACTTGTTATATATAATTGCAACTGGTGAAACTATTAAGCAAGATAAAGTTGCTTCAATCAAAAAGTTAGATAATAGTAAAGCTAGCAAGATTGAAAAAAATTGCATTCCATCAGGGAAAGGGTAATCTCCCGAAAAGAAAAAGAACCCATTTTTCCAAGATAAAAAGAATAACGTAACTACTAACACTGTATGAATAAACGTAGTTAAAAATGCTGATAATAAAACTCCAATTTTTTTATCATTTGTTAATTTTTTAAATAAATTATAAATATCAATTGCAATAAATCCTATCAAAACTCTAGGGAAAACACTAACCAAAGGATTAGTAAAAACAATAGTATCAACTGTCTGATTTCGAAAAGCTAAATATAAAGAAGCTAGCCCCCATGCCAATCCTAAAAAAGACCCATACCATCGCCCTAAGATAATTGCTCCAATTAATACAGGTATATGAATCGTAGTAATTTCTATACCAGTGATTTTGGGAAATCCAAGGCCTGTAAAAGTTAATAACAAAATTATTGCTAATAATAGCGAACACAAAGCTAAATCAAAAGTTTTAATTCTTTTTTTCATTTTTTCCTCATTCCATAAACTCAAATTCATATCCAAAAATTCGGACAATGTCTCCGTTTTGAACACCTAGTTTTCTCAATTCATTATCAACACCCATACTCCTAATTTTTCTTGCAAATATTTTGGCATTTGTTTCCTTAGAGAAATCGGTTTGATCAAATATTTTTTTAAGTTCAATCCCCTCAATATTATAAACTCCATCTGACTCTTTTTTAATAATAAACTTTTTTTCATCTTTTTCAAATTTATATTCTACAAAATCATCAATGGTTTTATCTTCAAAGGTTGTTATAGGAGAGTTAACAAGCAAATCAGCTATAATATATAGAAGTTTATCAAGATTTTCTTTTGTATAAGCGCTTATTTCTATAATTGGTTTATCTATACCTTTTTTTATTCTTTCAACAACTTCACGGTTATTTAAAATATCTATTTTATTTAACGCCACTACCATTGGTCTTTCAAGTAATTTAGGATTAAATTTTTCTAATTCCTTATTTATAATTAAATAGTTTGATAATATTTCATTTTCATCATTTTTACTAGCATCTAACAAATGAACTATAACTCTAGTTCTTTCAATATGCTTTAAAAATTTATGTCCCAAGCCTAATCCGCTACTAGCGCCTTCAATTAATCCAGGTAGATCCGCCATAACGAAACTACGTCCATCAGGGACTTGAACAACACCTAGATTTGGAACAAGAGTTGTAAAAGGGTAATCAGCAATTTTAGCTTTAGCTTTAGATAAAGCTGATATTAGTGTGCTCTTCCCAACATTCGGAAAACCTATCAACCCTACATCAGCTAATAATTTAAGTTCTATTTTAATTAGTTTTTCTTCCCCTGGCTCGCCTCTTTCACATATTTCTGGAGCCGTAACTCTAGAAGTTGCAAATCTTGCAT
>JAQUUM010000016.1 GCA_028693885.1 Bacilli bacterium | reverse complement strand
ACTAAATCTTAATTTTCTAATGTAATGGTGGTGCTAGTGGGACTTATATAACTGAAGGTTATACAAGACTTGTTTACTTTGATGCAAGTGACGGTACTAAAATATCAAGATTAGATTATTATTTATATTCAACAAACGAAGCGGTAGCGATAGTATCAGATTATGGTACAATTACAGCAATTTCAGAAGGGACGAGTATAATTAGAGCTGTTTTAAAAGCCGAAATGAGTTATGTTAAAGATATTTTAATTACTGTATGGCCTGATTCTTCATCAACTCCTTATGAGTTAGCATTAACTACAGATCAAAGATATGATTCATTTTATAATGGAACTATGGTACAATTTAGTGGGGTCTTAGAAAATGTGGTTTATGTTGGATATACAAGGGCGATTTGCATAGTTATGCAAAACGCTATGGGAGAAGATATTTCACCATCAAGTATTATTCAACATTTTACATGGTCAAGTAGTAATCCTGTGATTGCGAGTGTTGATGGTCTAGGATATATTAGAGGAAACAGCGTAGGGACAACTACTATTACAGGTACATATAATTTTAATGACAAGTTTTATGGTAATGTAGAAATGACAATTATAGTTAGTTAAAGGAGAAATATAGTGAAAAATAAAACTTTTTATTTAATTCTAACGATAGTTATTTTTGCATTTTTAGCAGGCTGCAAGAAAGAAGAAACTGAAGTTTGGACTTATGAATATGAACTTCAAGAAGATGATACATATAAAATTGTAAAAGCAACTGCTGATAGATATTCTGAAAATCTGGTTAGTGATATTATTATCCCATTAACATATAAAGATAAAAAAGTAACTACAATCGGCGCTAGTGCATTTATGAACAATGTTTACTTTACGGATGGATGGTACCCTAATTTATATATTGGCGAAAATATAACAAAAATAGAAGAAAATGCCTTTAATAGTTTACCTGTAGGAAACATTGAAATTAAAGAAAATGTTGAAGTGATAGAAGAAAATGCTTTTTATAGATGTTGTTATAATTATTTTTATTGTTTTGCTGAAAGTAAACCCGTTGGATGGAGTGATGATTGGGCCCATTGGGGCTTTGGGGAATCACCTACTATTTTTAATTATCTAGAAAAAAGATCAAACGATATGTTTGATTATGTTGTATTAAAAAGCGATGAAATTGTTATAACGTACGCTAGAGCAGAAGAGGAATATGCACACATAATAATCCCTGAAACAATCGACGGCATTCCAGTAACAAGGCTAGCAAATACTACATTTCGTGCAATGGGATTTGCATCACATTTTAACTATATAGAATATGTACAAGAGATAACTTTACCAGAAACTATTACAGTATTAGAAAAAAGTGTTTTTGAACATTTAGATAATTTAAAAACTGTAAGTTTTTCTGGTGAAAATAATATTACTAAAATAGAAGAAAATGCCTTTTATTACTGTAATGAATTAGAAAACTTTGTAATAGGTGATGAAGTTGTAGAAATTGGTGAAAATGCTTTTGCTCAATGTCTTTGTTTAAAGAATATAATTATTCCATCCAATGTAGCAATAATAGGAGAAAGTGCTTTTGATTATTATAGTGACACATTTATTTATTGTTTTGCTGAAAGTAAACCGGCTGGTTGGCACGAAAAATGGAATGATAATGGTCCGCCAGTAATATGGGGATATATAGGAGAATGAAACTTATAGGATAGAACTTAAAATTTTTGCTATCTTTATAGATCAAATAAAAAAAACTCATTTTAAAAAATGAGTTTCTTTTATTTATTTATCTCTATTCTTAAGAAATATTTTTCCCAGTAAAGGACGTTTACTTTTAATAATAGCATTTTGTGGACAGACCTCAGCGCAACACCAACATCTAATGCATTGGTTGGTCTGTACTTTCGGGAATTCTTTTGAGTTTATAGTCATAGCTTTTGGAGGACAAATTTTCGCACATTCGCCACATTTTATACAAAGTTCAGTATTTATTACAGGATGTTCTAAAAATAGATTTCTTACAAACTTATGTCTAATTAATTTAAGCCCCCAAATGCTCATTGAGTCTTTAGGTGCTATAAATTCTAGATTTAGTTTTTTATAATCATCACCTAGAATAGTAATATCTTTTAAATCGTTTTTTCCGTAATTTCTTTTTCCAGCTATTTTTGTTATAAACATTTTATCATAATCAAGTCCTACAGAATTAACGGCTACTGTGTCTAGACTAACTGCATCAAGAGATGTTAAAATAAGTTTTGAATTAATAGGGGTCCCACCAGTTGAAGGACCTTCACCTTCAAGACCAATAATTCCGTCACAAATATTCAAAATCGGTTTACCTTTTCTGGCTTCAAGTAAGGCACCATATAAATCGTTAATCATTTCACCAAACTGTAGCGGATCAGCAGCCTTTACATGCCAAGCAGCCTTACTTAAACCATAGATCAAACCAAAAAGATTTTTTTCGGCTACGGTCATATAAGCAAGAGCGTGTGTTTTTAATTTTGGTATGTTAATTAAAACATCAGATTCAACCATTGATTTTGAAACTTCGAAAGAGTTATAAATTTTATAACTAGAGTTTTCAATTTGGATAAAATCTTTTGGATTAAATAAAGTTATGTTTTCTTCTTCAATCACTTTATACATTCCGTTTTTCTTTAATGCATGAATCATTTCTTTAGTAGCTGGGTTATCTCCAACTATAATATTGGGTGTTATTTCTTTTACTATTTGGATTATTGCTTTAAGAAAAACAGGATTAGTAGTAATTGCTTTTGTTTCATCAAAAGCTCCTAAACAATTAACTTTTAAAAAAACTGATTGATTAGGTTTGATTATATTATTAATTCCACCTAATAAATCAAAACTTTCTAAAAGCTTTGTTTTGATAATTTCTAAATTATATTCTTCACATATTTTTACAACTACTTTGCTCATATATATCACCAAATCAATTATACTTTAAATAAGATTAAAAAAAAAGAATAATTTTTATATTAGTAATACTAGTGATTTTTCTAGTCTTTTATGATAGAATAAGATAAATGTATTGAGGTGTATTATGAAAAAAGCAGTTTTAATTGATGGTAATAGTTTGATGTTTAGAGCTTTTTATGCAACATTCTATGGTAATGTTATGAAAACTTCTAGCGGACTTTATACTAATGCGATTTATGGTTTTATTAATATGATGAATAAAATCTTAGAAAGTGAATTTGATTATATATTTGTTGCCTTTGATGCGGGGAAAGAAACTTTTCGTCATCAACGTTTAGACAGTTATAAAGCTAATAGAAAAAAGATGCCCGAAGAATTAGCTATGCAAATAGACTATATAAAAGAATATCTAGATATTTTAAATATTAAACGTCTTGAAATGAAAGAATATGAAGCGGATGATTTACTGGCTATTGCTAGTAAAAATATTTATGATAGTGTTGATGAAATTGAAATTTTAACGG
Source organism: Bacilli bacterium (assembly GCA_028693885.1). GTDB lineage: Bacteria > Bacillota_I > Bacilli_A > ML615J-28 > CAG-698 > JAQUUM01. The sequence goes on along the minus strand of JAQUUM010000016.1, from coordinate 10,163 downwards.
CTGATAGAGATTTGCTTCAATTAGTTAATGGAAAAATAAAAGTAAGTTTAACTAAAAAAGGAATTACTGAATTACTTACCTATGATTCAAACAATTTTTATGAATTAAGTGGTTTAAATCCTAATCAAGTAACAGATTATAAAGGTTTAGTAGGAGATACATCTGATAACCTACCGGGCATTAAAGGAATTGGCGAAAAGACTGCAATAAAGCTTTTAACTGAATTTGGTAGTTTAGAAAATATTTATAATAATTTAGATAAATTATCAGATAAAAACAAACAATTGTTTTTAGATAATAAAGAAATAAGTTTTGAATGCAAGAGTCTAGCTACTTTAATTACTGACAATAAAAATATTCTTTCTTTAAAAGAGATTGAGAAACAAATTCCTGATTTTGAAAAATTAAATAAATTTTTCAGAAATTTAGAATTTAATTCTTTTCTTAAAAAACTAGATATGCCACTTGTAAAAGAAGCTGAAATTGAGTATGAGATAATATCTAAAATAGATTATGATTTTAGCTTTTTAAATCAAGATGGAATAATTGAAACTGAAGTTTTCGGAAACAATTATTATACTGCTCATTTTTTAGGTTTAGGTCTTATAAGTGGTTCTAAATCAATGTTTATTGAAAAAGAAGTAGTTGTTAATTCTAAATCATTAAAAACTTATTTAGAAAATGAAAAGTATAAAAAGAAAACCTTTAATTTTAAAAAGACTTATGTTGTATTAAAAAGATTTGGAATTGAACTTAATGGTTTAGATTTTGATTTATTATTAGACACATATTTATTAAATCCAGATAACGCCTCAGATGATATAAAAAATATCGCTGATAAATATAATCTTGCTTGCGATTGTTATACTGATGAAATCTATGGGGCTGGCAAAAAGGCTTTAATTCCTTTGGTTAATATTTATAGTAAATATGCTTTAAGAAAATGTATAATTATTAAATCATTAGAAAAAGAAATAAAAAATGATTTAAGTAAAGTAAGTCTTGATTTGCTTAGGGATATTGAATATTATTTATCAAAAGTCTTAGGTGATATGGAAATATCAGGGCTTTTATTAAATAAAAAGAAATTAGTTTTAATTGGGGAAGATTTAGAAAAAAGAGCTGAAATAATTTCAAAAGAAATATATAAAAAGGTTGGGTATGAATTTAATATATCATCACCAAAGCAACTTGCCAAAGCTTTGTTTGAAGATATGAGGCTTCCGACTGGAAAGAAAATTAAAACTGGATTCTCAACTGATTCAAAAGTTTTAGAACAATTAAGTTTAGAAGGCCATAGTATTGCTAGTGATATCTTAGAATATAGAACACTTATGAAGATTAATAGTACTTACGTTTTAGGGTTGCTAGATTTAATAGATCAAGATAGTTATATTCATCCGTTGTATAAACAAGCTCTAACAACAACAGGAAGACTATCTTCTTTTGATCCTAACATTCAAAATATGCCTATTAGAACTGAAACCGGTCAAGTGATAAGAGAAGCTTTTGTTTCTAGGTTTGTTAATGGAAGTATTATTAGTGCTGATTATTCTCAAATTGAATTAAGGATAGTAGCTCATTTATCTAGTGATGAAAATATGATAAAGATGTTTAAAGATGGAAAAGATATTCATACAATTACAGCTAGTCAAATTTTTGAAGTCGCTCTTGATGCGGTAGATTCTTCTATGAGAAGAACCGCCAAAGCCATTAATTTTGGAATCATCTATGGTATTAGTGCTTGGGGATTGAGTGGTAATATTAATATCTCTCCTAAAGATGCTGATATTTATATTAAAAAGTATTTTGCTAATTTTCCTAAAGTAAAAGAATTTTTAGATAAAGTGGTGCTTGATGCTAAAACAAATGGTTATACAAAAACGCTATTTAATAGAAGACGTTATATTAGTGAAATAAATAGTTCTAATAAAATGTTGAAAGAAGCATCAGAACGAACTGCTATGAATGCTCCAGTCCAAGGGACTGCAGCGGATATTATTAAAATTGCGATGAATTTAGTCCATAGCGAATTAAAGAAAAAAGGACTTAATACAATTTTGATCGCTCAAGTCCATGATGAGTTATTACTAGATGCACCAAGTGATGAAGTTGAAGAAGTTAAAGTTTTAGTAAAAAAAATAATGGAGAATGCTGTTAGTTTAAGTGTACCTTTAACTGTAGAGGTAAGTAGCGGGAAAACGTGGCTAGCGGCCAAATAAGGGGGTTAAAATGGATATTTTTGAAGCTATAAAGAAAAGAAGAAGTATTAGAAAGTTTTCTAACAAAGAAATCTCAAAACAAGAAATTGATGTTATGCTTAGAATGGCAATGCAAGCTCCGACTGCACGTGGAGAAAAACCGTGGCATTTTATTGTCATAAGTGATAAAGTAGTTCTAAAGGAATTATCATATGCTTTATCAAATGGTAGAATGTTAGCTGAGGCTGCTCTTTGTATAATACTAGTAACTGATAAAGCTTCTGTAACATCACCTGATTTATATCCTCAAGACATGGCAGCCTCTACTCAAAATTTGATGTTAGCAGCTACTGCATTAAATATTGGTAGTGTCTGGCTTGGTACTTTTCCTAATAAAGAAAGAATGGCTAAAGTTGAAAGTATTATTTCACTTCCTGATAATTTTGAATATTTTTCAATGGTAGCTTTGGGTTATCCAAAAGATGAAAGTGACTTTAAATTTATAGATAAATATGATCCTAGTAGAATTCATTATGATAGGTTTTAGATATGCCTGAATTACCAGAAGTAGAAACCGTCAAAAATCATTTAAATAGTTTAGTTAAAAACGAAGTAATTTCAAAAGTAAAGGTAATGTGGCCTAACATTATTGCTAATATTAATTATCAAGATTTTGAAACAAAGATTAAAAATCAAAAAATAATTGAAATTAAAAGAAAAGCTAAGTTTTTGATTTTTGAATTAAGTGATTTTTATTTGTTGTCACATTTAAGAATGGAAGGAAAATACATTTTAAAAGAAGATGATTTTCTAGGAAAACATGACCATGTAGTATTTTACCTTGAAAGTAAAAAAATATTAATATATAATGATGTTAGAAAATTTGGTAAAATATATTTATTTGAAAAAGATATTGATATTTATAAAGTTAAGCCTTTGAGTCTTTTAGGATTAGAAGCTAATAATAGTGAATTAAGTATAGAATATTTAAAAACTAAATTTAAAAGAAGTACTAAACCAATTAAAACTGTTTTGCTTGATCAAAGTATAATAAGTGGGCTTGGGAATATTTATGCTAATGAAGTGTTATTTTTGTCATCTATTAACCCTTATACAAAAGCTAATCTTTTAGATGATATTGAAATTGAAAAAATTATTAAATATTCAAAAGAGATTTTAGATAAAGCAATTTTATTAGGTGGTACGACTATAAGGACTTTTAAAGTTCATGATATTAATGGGCGTTTTCAAAATAGTTTAAATGTTCATATGAAAAAAAATTGTCCTAGATGTAATAGTTTAATAAAAAAAGATTTTATTAATACAAGGAGTAGTTATTACTGTAGTGATTGTCAGAAAATAAAGGAGTAAATAAATGGTTATTGGAATAACTGGTTCTATTGGTAGTGGTAAATCTCTTGTCTCAAACTACTTAATAAAAAAAGGCTATAAAGTACTTGATGCAGATTTGATTTCAAAAGAAGTTTTTGATAAAAACATTAAAAGAATAAAAAAGTTATTCCCTAATGCTTTTGTTGGTGGTAAAATAGACAAGAAGCAAATTGCTTTAGAAATATTTAATTCTAATATTTTAAAAGAAAAACTAGAAAATATTATTCATCCTGAAGTTTTGAAAAAAATAAAGATGGAAATTAAAAAAAATAAAGATTTATTATTATTTGTTGATGTACCACTTTTATATGAGACATCATATAAAAAGATTTTTGATAAAATTATAGTAGTTTATGTTTCAAAAGAAAAACAAATAGAACGCTTGATGAAACGAGATAATATAGATAAAGAATATGCATTAAAAAAAATTGCCTCTCAACTTTCAATGGAAGAAAAAAAGCGTTTAGCTGATTTTGTTATTGATAATAACGAAGAACAAGAGATTACTTTTAAACAAGTCGATGAAGTATTGGAGAAATTAAAATGAAAATTTTAGATTATTTTAGTAATGATTTTGAAACAACAGAAGATCATTATATACCTAGTTTAAAAACTAGGTATTATCGAGCAAGAAATGAAGAAGCTTATGAAAAAATTAAACAAGTAATTGCTTTAGAAAAAGGTAGAATAAAAAGTGAGAGTGCAAACTATCATGAAATATTTTTTGAAACACCTAAATATAGCGCAGTTATAATTTATATTAGTCCTAGGATTAATGAAACAGCGATAGATATAAAAGTTACGACTTTTAGAATGTTTGGTCTTATGGGACCAGGTAAAAAAATAATTGAAAAAATATATCAAGAATTAGATAAAGTATTACCATATAAAGGTACGAGTTTATATAAATAATGAGGTTTTATTATGGCTTTAGACATTCATAGTAGTTTTAAAATAAACAATCAAATAGCCTTAACTGGAGGAGACTACAAAACACTGAGTCTCCTATATTTGCCGTTAATAGGAATTGATAGTTATTCTCTTTATATGATGCTTTCTTTTTTAGAGTCAGAAGATAGCTTTGATCATAAAAGATTGCTTGATAATTTGCATTTTACAAGTGCTAAGATGTTAGAAAATGCCTTTAATAAACTTCAAGCTTTTGGTTTATTAAAAGTTTATGTTAATAAACAAATGAGTTTTTTATATGAATTAGTTTCTCCTTTAAGTGATAGTTTGTTTTTAAACGATGCGACACTTAAAGCTTTATTAGAAAGTGAGATTGGAGAAAGTGAAGTTGCTAAGTTTTCTAAAAAGAAAACTTCATCAAAAAACTATCAAGAAACAACAAAAACATTTAATGAAGTTTTTACCACTTCAACAAAAACTAATCTTGATATTTTTGATAAAATGATAAATGCAAAAACCTCTAATAATATAACTATTAACAATGAAGACTTTGATTATAGTTTCTTTAAAAGTTTTTTTGATACGAAATTCATCAATAATAATGTTTTAGAAACTAAAGAATTTAAAGATACAATTTACAGAGTTAGTTATTTATTTAAATTAAATGAAGAAGAAATGCATGAAGTAATTATTAAAACTATTACGATTGATAAAGATTTAAAATTGTCAGATATTACAGCTAATGCTAAAAAATTATTCCAAAAGAAAAATAATGATAAAACCCCTAAATTAGTTAATAATGAAAAAGATGCTTTTATTAATAGTGTTGTTGATGATGAAACAAAAGAATTATTAAATTATTTAGAGAATTCATCACCTTCTGATGTTCTAAGATCAACATCAGGGATTTCGCCAAGTGTTTCAGAAATTGCAATGATAGATGCATTGCTTGAAAAAACTCACTTTTCACCAGCTGTAATTAATGTTATGATATTAATGGTTTTAAAAGAAAAAAATGGTGAATTACCGAGTTATAATTATTTTGAAAAAATTGCTAATACTTGGGCTAGGGCTAATATCAAGACAGCATTAGATGCTTTAACTTATATGAAAAATAAAACTAAGACAGTGCCTAGCAATTCTAAAACAAAAACAAGCTATAAAAAAGATAAAACATTAAAGCCAGAATGGTATGATGATTACCAAAAAGGCCTTGAAAATAAAAAAATAGATAGTAGTGAAGATGATGGAAATATAGATAAAGTTTTTGAAAGAGCTAAGAGCATACTTGAGGGGAAATGATGAATACTAAATACGATGATATAAAAAAGAAAATAACTTCAAAAAAAGAAATTCTTGAGTTTATTAAAGAGCATAAATTAACTGAAAAAGATATAATAGATAACTTTGGAAGTTTTCTAACTTATGCTAATTATTTAGGCGAATGTGGTAAATGCATGGGGAAAAAGAAATGTGTTTTTGAGGATTACATGCAAGCTAAACTAAGTATGGAAAATGGTAAGGTTATTTTAGCTTATAAAGAATGTCCCTTTAGAGTTAATAAAGATTATTTATTAGAAATGCTTTATTTTCCAGAAGTTGATGTTGAAGATCAAGAATTGATTTATAATAATAAACGAGCTAATATTTTTAAAGCGATTGAAACATTTAATAAAAACTATTATGATAATATTTTTACTAAAGGAATTTATATTCATGGTTCTTTTGGAAGTGGAAAAACTTTTATTTTATTAAAGTTGGCGAAACAACTTACTAAAATGAATAAAACTGTTTTATTTGTTTATTATCCTGATTTAGTAAGGAATTTAAGAAGTGCTGTTGCAAGTGGTGCTTTAGAAGGAATTGTTGATAAATTGAAATCAGTTGACATTTTAATGTTAGATGATATTGGAGCTGAAAACAATACTAATTTTATTAGAGATGATATATTAGGACCAGTATTAAACTATAGACTTAATGCTAATTTGCCAGTCTTTATGACTAGCAATTATGATCTAAATTTATTAAGACAACATTTGAATGAAACTTCAAGTGAAGTTAATACAATAAAAAGCGATCGAATAATTGAAAGGATTAGGTATATGATGGAAGTAGTAAGTTTGACAGATGAAAACCATCGTATAAAATAGGTAATAAGTATGATTTGTGAAAAATGTAAAACAGAAGTTTTAGAAAATGATGTTTTTTGTAGGAAGTGTGGTACGCCTATAAAAAAAGAAAAAAGTCAAAAAATCAAAAAACCAAATGCAATTACTGCTAAACATGTTTTAATTGGAATATTTTTTCCACCACTTGGTTTTGCTTTATGGGGACTATATGTTCAAGAAAATCCTATACAAGCAAAAAATTATTTGTTGTTTAGTGGCATTGGAGTACTGTTTTATATAATAGGATTTATTGCTGCAAATATTTAAATTGAATTTAATAATAGGTGTTTAATAAACTTAATAAGGAATTGAGTTAAAAGCTCAAGCTGCCCCAGCAACCGTAAAACTGATGAAATGAAATAACCACTGGAAATAAAAATTTTTGGGAAGGTTCAGAGTAAAGTGAAGTTGAGCCGGGAGACTTACCTGTTTTTAAAAATATAAAATGAGGAGAAAAAATGAAAAAATTGTTTTTAATGTTGATTTTTTTGTTGGTGTTTGCTGGGTGCTCAAACAATGAACAAAAAGATGTAGTTGATCAAAATGTCGATTCATATGTTGATAGTTTTATTGAAACTATGGTAATGGATTATGTAGTGTTTGAAGAAAACGAGTATGTTGTTAATTTTTATGTTATGGGAGCTTTAAAAAAGTTAGAAGATTTTGATAAATCTAGAATTGATTTAGATGAAAATGAATTAGGTATTTATCTAAATAGTTTAGAAAAAACGCCTCTTAATTTATTTAAAATCGTAATAAGTAATGATTTTTTCGGGCTTGATCAAACAAATGTGATTAATGAGTTGAATTTAATTGAAGCAGAAAGTATTACTAGTGTTTATGATATGCTTAATATTATTTATGCATTAAATGTTTTAGAAATTGAGAATGAATTAAAAAATACTTTTGAAGAATATGTATTAGATTTAGAAAATAATTCATATAGTGATAGTGATTATGCAAGTCAAGTAATTATAGCTTTAGCAAATAAAGATTATGATTTAACATCTCATAGAAACTTAATCATTGAATCACTAAGTACAGAAGGGATTAACTCTTGGGGGAATAACAACTCTGCGAGTACTGCAATAGCAGCAATGGCATTTTTAGCGCTTAATGAAAATCCTAGAGATATTAATGGTATAGATTTAATTAGTATTCTTTTTGATTATAAATTAGATAATGCTTTTAAATGGTTAAAAGAAGATAGTGAGGCTGACCTTAGTTTTTCAACACCGCAAGCTTTTTCAGCGTTTTTACTTTATCAAGAATTTAAAAAATTAGATGAAAGAATTAATGTTTTTTCTTAAATGAAAAATATAATTATTAAGATTGGGTTATCTATTTTAGGCATAGGCTTAATCATCTTTATCTATTTTATTAGTATGCCTAATATTAGTAATGGAAGTATAACTATTATTTTAATTGATGAAGCAGGTGTTGAAACAATAAATGAAGTAGTGGAATTTAATGAATATACAAATGGTGAAAAAACAACGCTGTATATTTTGTTAAATGAGCGCTATGATATTTTAGTAGATAGTAGCGGATTTTTAAAAGAATTTGAAAGTGTTAAAACTGATGGAGTTAATGATTTCATTAAGATTCTAAAAAACGATGCTTTAGCAACCAAAGGAATTAAAACTCTAGATTTTAAAGATAAAGATATAATAAAATTTGTTTATACAAGCGTTGGTGATTTCTCATGAAAAATATAAATACTAGAGAAATTACTTTGCTTGCAGTATTAACTGCAATTTTATTTGTTCAGGAATTAGTATTATCTTTTTTGCCAAATATTCAATTAACTATTTTATTAATAATGCTATATTCAAGAGTCTTGAAAACAAAAAAGACTTTGATCATTATTTTTGTGCATGTCTTGCTTGATAATTTAGTTTTTGGGTTTAATATTCTTTTTTTTATAAGTATGATTATTGGGTGGAGTATCATTCCTTTAACAATTAATTCTATATTTAAAAAAGTAGAGAATGTTTATCTTTTGGGTTTGCTTAGTATAATATATGCTTTTATTTATGTGCTACCTTTTTTAGTTGTAAATGTTTTGATTTTAAAAATAGACTTATATGCTTATTTAATAGCTGATTTACCATTTACAGCAATTCTTGCAGTTAGTAGTTTTGTGAGTATTATTTGGGTATATAATCCTTTAAAAGAAGCAATAAATAGATTTAATGAAAAATATAGTTCGATTGATTTATAAGGGAAAGCTTTGAAGCTTTTCCTTATTTTAAATTAATAAGTATATTCTTTTGACAATCTAAACAAAATATGTATAATATAGATAGTTATCTATATAGTATTTAAAGGCGGTATTTTATGAAAATTGTTTTTGAATGGATGAATAATCAATTACTAAAAATGCAGTGGCTTCAAGATATAGTCAATTGGTTTTTTGGAAGTGTTCTAAAAATTAATGTTGATTCACTATTATATAAAGGAATTACTTTTTTCTTTTATGATGTTATAAAGATTTTTATTTTATTATCAGTTTTGATATTTATTGCATCTTATGTGCAATCTTATTTTAGTCCTGAAAGAACTAAAAAAATATTAGGTAGATTTAAAGGTATATGGGCTAATATAATTGGAGCTTTGCTTGGAACTATAACACCTTTTTGTTCTTGTTCATCTATTCCAATTTTTATAGGTTTTACAAGAGCAGGTCTTCCTGTTGGAGTTACTTTTTCGTTTTTAATATCATCTCCTTTAGTTGATTTGGCTTCAGTTATTTTACTTGCTAGTATTTTTAACTGGCAAATTGCAATTGCTTATGTTGTAGTGGGGCTTGTTATAGCTGTAATTGGCGGAAGTTTAATTGGCTTTTTTAAGATGGATAAATATGTTGAAGAGTTCGTTACGGCGAAAATTGATAGTGCTAGTGTTACTGAGATAGAAGAAGTTAAAATGACTCGTAAAGATAGACTTAAATATTCTTTTGATCAAGTTAAAGAGATTATTAAAAGAGTTTGGATTTATATTTTAATTGGAGTGGGAATTGGTGCAATAATTCATGGCTTTATCCCACAATCATTTATTGAAACAGTTTTAGGTAGTAAAAATCCATTCTCTGTTATAATTGCCACGATTATTGGAATTCCGATGTATGCTGATATATTTGGTACATTACCAATTGCAGAAGCATTAGTATTAAAAGGCGTGGGAATTGGAACTGTGCTTTCGTTTATGATGGCTGTAACTGCACTTTCTTTGCCTTCGATTATAATGATAAAAAAAGTTGTAAAAACAAAATTGCTTTTAACTTTTGTTGGTATAGTAACTATAGGTATTATAGTTATGGGATATTTGTTTAATATATTTGGATATCTTTTTGTTTAAAAAAAATAGTTTAAATGAAGTTTAAGAAAAGTCTTTTTTGACTTTTCTTTTCTTTTATAAATATATAAAATATGTTAAAATATAAAAGCGAGGGCAGGTATGAAAAAACTAATTCTTTTTCTAACTTTTATGT
>JAQUUM010000015.1 GCA_028693885.1 Bacilli bacterium | reverse complement strand
TAGTTGTTTATGGCAGAGGCGTTATAAGATTTAGAAAAATTGGCGAAGAAAAAGTAATAGAATATTATGTGAGTGGAGAAGAACTACAAGTTATAGATATACCTGTAGGTTATACACACAATATAGAAAACTTAGGTGAAACCGATATGGTTACGATAATGTGGGTTAATGAAATATTTGACCCAAATAATCCTGATACTATTTATGAGGAGGTTTAAAATATGAAAATAACAGTTGTAGGAACGGGATATGTAGGATTATCAAATGCAGTTTTATTAAGTCAATCTAACGAAGTTATAGCATTGGACATAGTTGAAAAAAGAGTTGACTTGATAAATCAAAAAAAATCACCAATAAAAGATGAGGAAATAGAAAGTTTTTTAGTTAATAAAAACTTGAATTTGTTGGCGACTCTTGATAAGAAAAAAGCATATGAGAATGCGGATTATATTATTATTGCTACACCAACAGATTATGATACTGAATTGGATTTTTTTGATACATCTACTGTGGATAGCACAATAGATGATATAAACAAGTTAAATCATAATGCGGTAATTATTATTAAATCAACAGTTCCGGTTGGATATACGGTAAAAAAAAGAAAAGAATATCCTCAACAAACAATAATTTTTTCTCCGGAATTTTTGCGTGAAGGAAAAGCATTGTATGATAATTTATATCCTTCAAGAATAATTGTCGGTGATTTTAGTGAAGAGGCAAGAAAATTTGCAGATTTGCTTTTGAAAGAAACTTTAAAAGAAAATGTCCCTGTTTTGTTGACAAATCCAACAGAAGCTGAAGCAATAAAACTATTTTCTAATACATATTTAGCATTAAGAGTAGCTTATTTTAATGAATTGGATACATATTCTGAGCTTAAAGGACTTAACACTGAAGAAATAATCAAAGGTGTCGGCTTGGATCCTAGAATAGGAAGCCATTATAATAATCCATCTTTTGGTTATGGAGGATATTGTTTGCCGAAAGATACAAAACAACTTCTTGCAAATTACAAAGATGTACCGCAAAATATGATTTCTGCTATTGTCGAATCTAATAGAACAAGAAAAGATCATATAGCGAATATGATTATAAAAAGAAAACCAAAAACAGTGGGAGTATTTAAGTTGGCAATGAAAATGGGGTCAGATAATTTTAGGTCATCCTCTGTTATTGGGGTAATTAAAAGATTACAAAACAAAGGAATTAATTTAATTATTTTTGAACCTACATTAAAAGAAAAAACGTTTTTTGGAGTTAAAGTTGTTAATGATTTGGAAATGTTTAAAAAAGAAGCAGATGTGATAATTACAAATAGATATTTTAAAGAATTAAACGACGTTAAAGATAAAGTATATACAAGAGATTTATTTAATCGAGATTAGGAATGATATTATGAAAAAGCTCAAAGTAATGACTGTTGTAGGAACAAGACCAGAAATCATTAGATTATCAGCGGTTATTGAAAAGTTAGAAGCATCAGAAGCGATTGATCATGTTTTAGTTCATACTGGCCAAAATTATGATTATGAACTCAATGAGGTTTTCTTTAAAGATTTTAATTTAAAAAAACCAGATTACTTTTTAAATGCCGCCACAGGCACAGCAATAGAAACAATCGGTAACATTTTAATTAAGATAGATCCAATATTTGAAAAAGAAAAACCAGACGCTTTCTTGGTGTTAGGAGACACCAATAGTTGTCTAACAGCTATTGCCGCTAAAAGGCGTAAAATACCCATTTTCCACATGGAGGCGGGCAATAGATGTTTTGATCAAAGAGTCCCAGAAGAAACCAATAGAAAGATTGTCGATCACATCGCAGACATTAATATGCCCTATAGTGCTATCGCAAGAGAGTACTTACTACATGAAGGTTTTCCAGCCGATAGAATTATTAAAACTGGTAGTCCAATGTATGAAGTATTGATGAAGATGCAAGATAAGATCAACGCATCTGATGTGTTAAAAAGACTTGATTTAAAATCAAATGAATACTTTTTAGTATCTGCTCATAGAGAAGAGAATATTGATTCAGATAACTTTTTTGAACTTGTTGAATCGCTAAATACTATTGCAGAACTTTATAAACTACCTATTATTATTTCTACACATCCTCGTACAAGAAAGAAAATCGAAGAAAAAGGGATTAAGTTTAATCCGTTAATTCAAACACTTAAACCTTTGGGGTTCATTGACTATAATAAACTTCAAATAGAGTCTAAAGCAGTTTTAAGTGATTCTGGAACAATTAGTGAAGAATCATCAATTCTTAAGTTTAGAGCACTAAACATTAGAGAGGCACATGAAAGACCAGAAGCTTATGAAGAAGCAGCAGTAATTATGACAGGTTTAAACAAAGAAAGAATACTACAAGGATTAAAAGTAATAGAAACACAAACAAAAGAGTTAATTAGATTACCTTATGATTACAGTATGCCTAATGTATCGGATAAAGTGTTAAGAATAATTTTAGGATATACTGATTATGTAAATAGAAAAGGGTGGAGTAAAAGATGAACGAAAGAGAATACCAAGTATGCATAAATTGTGTAATGGATACTACTGACTCTAAAATAACATTTAATGAAGAGGGACTATGTGATCATTGTCAGCATTTTTATGGTTATATAAAACCTAAGTGGATAGTTGATGATGAAAGCGAAAAAAAGTTAAATGATATAGTTGCTCGAATTAAAAAGAAAAACAGAAAGAAAAAATATGATTGTATTATTGGCTTATCCGGGGGAATGGATAGCACTTATTTGTTGTATTACACAAAAGAAGTTTTAGGATTAAGACCGTTAGTGTTTGCGGTGGATACAGGTTGGAATTTACCAGTAGCAGATAAAAACATTGATAATCTACTTAAGGGATTAAAGTTAGAAAAAGTTGACTATAAAATCAATAAAGAAGAGATGAGAGATCTGCAACTTGCTTTTTTTAAATCACAAGTGCCATACCAAGATTTGCCACAAGACCATGTTATTTTTGCATCACTATATAATTTTGCTGTTAAAAGTAAAATAAAATATATATTAACTGGCGGAAATTTAGCGACAGAATCTATAAGAGAACCAAACGAATGGGTTTATATGAATGATTTAAGGATGATGAAAAATATTCATAAAAAGTTTGGGAAAATAAAACTAAAAACATTGCCAACAGCAAGCATTTTTAAATATAAAATATATTATCGTTATTTTAAAGGAATGAAAGTGTATAGACCTTTAGATTTAATGCCATATTCAAGACAAATCGCTTTGGATACATTAACTAAAAAGTATTCATACGAACCATATGAGAATAAACATTATGAAAGTCGTTTAACTAGATTTTATGAGGGATATTGGCTGTATCATAAGTTTGGTTATGACAAAAGAAAAGCGTATTACTCTAGTTTAATTGTTTCCAATCAAATGACAAGAGAAGAAGCTTTAGAAAAATTAAAAAAACCACCATATGATGAAACTGTTGCGTTAGAAGATATGAAAATAATTGCAGAAGAGTTAGGAATTACTGTAGAAGAATTTAAAACAATGATGAATGAACCTAACAAAACATATAAAGATTATAAAAACTCTTTTTGGTTAATTAGATTAGGAGTATGGATTTCAAAAAAACTAGGAATGACTAAGATGCAATATCGTTAAGAGTGAAATTTTAAAATGGAGTGGAAACATGAAACTATTAGTCGTTGATAACGCACATATTTATAAAACAAAAGAAGGGAAGTATTATTCAACTTCCATATATGACAATTCATTTTTCAAAAGATATTTAAATGTTTTCGATAGTGTTAGATTTTGCGCAAAAGTAAAATTAGTTGATGAAGTAGATTTGAAAAAACATAAACCGCTTGATATTGAGGGATTAGAGATATGGGAGATTCCTTGGTATAAGGGAATGAAGGGGTTGTTGAAAAAGTTTCCCCAAGCAATCAAGTCAATGAAAAAATCTTATGAATCCGTCGATGTAAGTTTGTATAGGGTTATTCAAGTTGAGAGTATTTTATCTTACATTTGTAGAAATAAAAAAATAAAATATGCAGTTGAAGTTGTAAATGATCCTCAAACATATTTTAAAGGGTTATATAAAATAATAAGTAATCATTATATGAAAAAAATGGTTTATAGAGCTAATGGCGCATCATATATTACAGATTATGTTCTTCAAAAAATATATCCTAATAAATCTCATAAAGAAAAAGAATCAACAAAATATTTTAATGCTACTTATCAAACTTTAGATCTAAAAGAATCAATAATGAAAGAACCTAAAATTTATGATAAAAATAGTGTGAGTGAATTTAGACTAATTCATGTCGCTAATAATATTGAATCAGATAATAAAGGACATTCAACAGTAATAAAAACAGTTAAATATTTAAATGATATGGGGTACAATGTATCATGTAATTTTGTAGGTGATGGTTCAAAAGTAGAGTTTTTCAAAAAAATGGCAAGAAAATTAAAGATTGATGACAAAATCAATTTTGTGGGTAGAATTAATTGGAAAAATGAACTAATTGATTATATGAATAGTCATTCATTGTTTATTTTTCCGACTCGTTTTGAAGGTTTAGGAAGGGTTAACTTGGAAGCAATGGCAGCAGGGCTTCCGTGTCTAGCAAGTTCGGTAGGGGGAGTTGTAGAGCTGTTTGAAAAAAAATATTTGTTTGCACCAAAAGATTATAGAGGATTTGGCGACGAAATTGTTAGATTAATTAATAATTTTGCTGAATTAAGTCAAATGAGTAAAAGAAATATCGAGTTCGTAAAAAAATTTTTGAACGAGAATCAAGAACCAATTAGGACGAACTTTTATAGAAAATTAAGAAAATTAGTGGAGGAAACGGACCAGTTATAATGAGCATTGATTTAGCTATACTTATTTTAGTGTTAATTGTAAATTTAATAATTCCCGCAATTTCAATATTGTTGTTAAAAGAGAGACAAGACAAAATATTTTTAGTAATTTTAAACTTGACAGTTTATTTATATTCTGGCTTTGGTCTATGTTATGTTGCAACAACAGAAGCAATTGTTATTTTCTATTTGTTTTTTGTACTAGTGTTAAATTTTTCTTTAGTCTTTTTTCTAAATAGAGAACGAAAGGTTGAAATAATTGATTATCAAAAAGCGAATTTTTTCTTTGATTCAAAATGGGGAAAAAAATTTGTTAATATTGCTGTGATTTTGATGTTTGTTTTAATTATAATCCAATTGTTTACTCTTGGCGTTGGCGTAAAAGACTTTTTAAATTTTGAAATTTTTGATTTAACTAATATTTTTATTAAAGAGGCCAACGTTAGAGAAAACACACTTAGTTATGTTTTAGATTTATTACAAAAATTATTGACTCCTTTTTTATTTATTAAATTGTACGATCTAGTTCAAGATAGAAAAAGGTTTGTTTCTATATTAGTGTTTTTATTATGGATATATCTTGAAGCGTTAAAAACAGGGTATATCGGGCGCTATAAAATAGTAATTTACTCTTTATTTGTATGCTATTTATTGTTAGTTAAAGAAGGAAGCATGTTAATGAGAAAAGTTATACCTATAATAGTTGTTTTTATTCTAGCAATGCCATTATTACTTGCATATGAAGATTATAGGTTAGGTAGAGATATAAGTTTGGATTACAACTATGTTGTTAACGCTTCAAAATTAATTGAAAAAGAAAGTGACTATCCTAAATATTATACTCAAATAATAGATGCTGATATTGTATCGCCAATTGACTATTTTACATGGCTTGTAACAATAGTTTTACCAAAAAAAATATTTCCATTGAATGCTGTTTCAATTAATGATGAATTTTCTATGTATATTTCTGGATTAGATAGAGATGATCCATACTATAGTATTATACTGCCTTCAATTTTTGGTGAAGCGCTATTAGTTTATGGTTTGTTTTTCTCTTGGGTTCATGCTATTGTTCTAGCTTTAATCTTGTCAGTACTTATAAAATTTTATAGAAGGTTTTCAAAACTGTCTTTTTTAACAATATATTTAATTGTTCATGTTATATCAATTGGTCGGGGCGGTTCACAGGGAATAGTTGCTTATTTCATTAATATTTCACTACTATTTGTTGTTATGTCGTTTTTTGTGAAATATATTAAAATAGAAGATAAAAAAGAAGGAGTTATAGAATGAAAATACTAGTAATATCTACTATGCCACATGATAAAGAAGGCAGAATAAATCGATTGCTACATCAAATAAAAAATCATGATATATACATATATTCGCCAGAAGTCTCAAATAAAAACCCAGAAAACAACTATTATTCGGTATCAAAAGAGATTCCTATCGGTTATATAGCGCAAATAAAGTTTTATTTAAAGTTTAAGAAACAATTCAAGAAGAATCACGATAAAAATTTTTTTGATATTATTTTAGTTTTAAATTATTCTTCACTTCCTTTTTGTAAGATTGCTAAAAAGAGAAACAAAAACGCAGAAATAATATATGATTCTTTTGAATTAATTGTAAAAACAAGAAGCGAGAAAAAAACACTAAGAGATAAGTTTTATATTAAACAAGAAAAATTAATTGCTGAAAAAAGCAATTATATTATAGCTGCTAACAATGAGCGGGCATTAATAATGCAAGGATACTATAGATTAGACAAAAAGCCGTATGTTATTCAAAATATGCCTCTAGAATTGTCTATAGTTCAAACAAAAGAAATAAAGGAAAACGAAAGAATATCAATCGTTTATATAGGGTATGTGTCTAAGACGCGAAAAATAGAAAATTTGGTCAATTGCGTTTATAACAATAAAGAGATATGGGATTTATATATATATGGTGATGGTGATTACTACGAGGAATTATTAAATTATATAGAAAAGATGAATATGCAAAACATTTATCTTGAGGGAAGATATAATCAAAACGAGATTGAAAAAATTTTATCAAAACATCATATAGGTTATATATGCTACGATACAAAGGGATTAAACAATATATATTGTGAACCAAACAAAATATATGATTATACATTTAATTATCTTCCTATAATTAGTTATTACCATCCAAAACTTTATGGAATATTTAAAGAACACAAAATTGGAATTGCTCTAGATGACATTGAAGAATCACTGCACCGAATTGTAAAAGAATATAAAGATTACCAAGAACAACTTTTAAAATATAATGAAAAAATTAAACAAGAAATGATAGATAATCAACAGGTTTTAACATTAATAATTGAAGATATAAAAGATAAAAAAAAGAGAGAGAGAAAGGGCATTAATGATTCGAAAATTAGGTAGTTTAATTAAAAACAAATCAGTTGAAAATGGTATTTGGTTATATGTTTTCCAGTTTTTTAATTTAATAGTACCGTTTTTAACCTTACCTTATATAACAAGAACATTGGGCGAAGGACACTATGGTATTTTTTCAAGCGCATTAAATTTTATAACATATTTTAATGTGTTTGTGGCGTATGGATTTGATTTGATAGGAGCAAAAAAAGCAAGTCTTATAAATGATGAGGAAGAACTCAATAGTCTTTACAGCCATATTTTTTTAATAAAAACAGTTTTAATGCTTATTTCTTTTGGTTTAATGAGTATTTTAAGTTTGGTATTTCATTTGCCAGTTGACGATTACGCTTTAATGCTCGTTTTATTTATGATCGTTGTCGGTTTTGTTTTTCAACAAGTATGGTTATTTCACGGTTTGCAAAAGATGAAGATAATTACTATTGTTAATGTTCTTTTAAAGATTTTATCGATGGTTTTAATTTTTGTTTTTGTGAAAAATTCGGATCATTTGCTGTTATATGCTGTTCTTTATGCATCAACTTTTTTGTTGGTTGGAATAATTTGTTTTATGATTGCACTTTTGAAATTAAAAATAAGATTTACTAAAATTGAAGGCGTTAAAATAAAAGAAAATCTCAAAGATGCATTACCAACATTTTTCACTTCATTTGCAGCTTCGCTTTATTCTGGCATTGGCGTTACAGTTTTAACATTGTTTTATGATAATAATGTTGTCGGTGCTTATAGCGCCATTATTAAAATACCAATAATTTTTCTTTCTCTTTTTACTCCGTTTTTACAAGCGTTATTCCCATATATTTCTAAACAATATAATGAATCTACAAAAGACGGAATTAACACATTAACAAAGATGATGAAAATACTAATACCGATAGTTTTAATAGCAACATTAGTATTAATTATATTTTCCCGACCAATTGTAAATGTTCTTTTTGGTAGCGAATATGTTAAAGGCCATTATTTGCTCATGCCTTTATCAATTTGGATGTTATTTGGAGTACTAAATAATTTTCTAGGAATTCAAGGATTAGTTGCAAGTGGTAATCAGAAATTTTATAGTAGAGCATTTTTATTTGGCGTGATTGCTGTAATTGTTTTATCATTTTCATTGGGCTATTTTTATGAATCACTTGGTGTAGCAATAGCAATAGCAATTAGTGAAACTGTACTGACAATTGCTTGTCTATACTATCTTAGAAAGAAGGTTGTATTAAAATGAAAAAAGTAATGGTTGTATTTGGAACGCGTCCTGAAGCGATTAAGATGTGTCCGTTAGTTAACGAATTAAAGACAAGAAAAAGTTTAGAAACGATAGTATGTGTAACAGGACAACACAGAGAAATGTTAGATATGGTTTTAGAAACATTTAATGTTGTACCTGATTATGATTTATCTATTATGAAGGAACGTCAAACGCTATTTGATGTGACTATTAACATTTTAGACAAGATGAGACATGTTTTAGAAGAAGTTAAGCCTGATGTTGTATTAGTTCATGGTGATACTTCAACAACGTTTGTCACAACTCTTGCATGCTTTTATATGCAAATACCGATTGGACATGTTGAGGCGGGATTAAGAACTTATAATATTCAGTCACCTTATCCTGAAGAGTTTAATAGACAAGCAGTAAGCATAGTTTCTAATTATAATTTTGCCCCAACCGAACTATCCAAACAAAACTTAATTAAAGAAGGCAAAGATCCTAAAACAATCTATGTTACAGGAAATACAGTTATTGATGCCTTCCAAACAACAGTTAGAGAAAACTATACACATCCAATGTTAGAATGGGCTAAAGATAGTAGATTAATTATGATTACAGCTCATAGAAGAGAAAATCTTGGTGAACCAATGAAACATATGTTTAATGCAATTAAACGTGTGATGGATGAACATAAGGATATTAAAGCTATTTATCCAATCCATATGAATCCGAAGGTTAGAGAAACAGCTAATAAAATATTATCCGGAAATGATAGGATTAAAATTATTGAACCATTAGATGTTGTTGATTTTCACAACTTCTTAAACGCATCTTATTTAATCATTACAGACAGTGGTGGAATACAAGAAGAAGCACCTTCATTAGGTAAACCAGTACTCGTTATGAGAGATACTACAGAAAGGCCTGAAGGTATTAAGGCAGGAACTATAAAGTTAGTAGGCACAAATGAAGAAACAATCTATAATGCCTTTAATTTACTTTTAAGTGATGAAAATGAATACAATAAGATGTCTAAGGCAAGTAATCCATATGGAGATGGATTAGCCAGTAAGCGGATTGCGGATATATTAGAAAGAAAGTTTTAATCAAGGTAAAATTCTTTTCTTTTATTAGTAATAAAGTATATGACAACTACTTAATCAATTTGCTAATGTTAGTGTTTACTCATGAATATTAGCAGTTTTAATTATAATTAAAGCAAATATAAGGGAGAACCAATGGATAAAATCATCTTGATGTTAGAAGAATATTTAGAGAAACACAGTTCGCATCATATTGAAAATAACCCAAAAGAAGAATTTAATAAAATATTTGTTGAAATTTATGAAAATGACATATCTTATAAGTCTTTACTAAATGATGTTCTGTTAAACATTAAGGTCCTAATAGAAAACAGATTGTTTCGTAAAGATAGAGTATTTGAGTTTTACGGAGATAATTACTCATATAAGAATAAATTAAAAGGTGTCAATGAACTAAATGAGATAGCGAAAGCCATAAGCCAGTTAGATACACGAATAGTACAAAATAACACTAAATTCTTATTATTTTATTATTACTATATATTGAGTCTAAGCTTAGCTGGATCTTATCCAGAAATTATGATAAAAAGTTTGGATGAATATGTTGGAGTACTTAATCATTTTAAAGAATCAAATGGAATAACCAATTTTTTTCGTGGGCAAGCTAATTCTAATTGGAATTTAATACCTAGTTGTTTGCGAAACATTGACCAAACTAAAACTTGGGTTTATACATTCGAAGATTTGGTAGATCAATATTCTTCAATAAACGCCTATGACTTATATGGGAAGATAATTGATTCAACTAAGGATGAATATCAAATGGTATCATTTTTGCAACACGCCATATCATTTAGCCCTTTAATTGATTTCACACTAAATTTTCAGGTAGCAACATATTTTGCATTAAATAACTATATCAAGATTAATGATTTTAGTAACCAAGATGCTGCCATCTTTATTATTAGAGATTTAAAGAAGACTAGAGAATTATCTAGTGCTGAATTAAAAGATTTAAAAATAGGAATATATTCAAACGGTAAAAAAACATATAAGGATTATAAAGAAATTTATGACAAAATGGGACGTTTATTCGGAAATGACGCACAATTCTCTTTTTCATCAAAGGTAACGAATGATAGAATGCGCTATCAACAAGGAACATTTATTTTATTTAACAATTATATTGTTGATAATATAAATACATCAATAATTCATGCTAAAAACGGATTATTTTTAACTAAGATAGTCATTGATAAAAAAATTAAAAAAGATATTTGGGAGTATTTAAATAAACATGAACCTGAATATAAAATTAAATATCTTTTAAATCCATATCTAATATTTAATGAAATATAATGATATTATCATATTATTAGCTTTATAACACTGAAAATTGTTTATTAAATTATAAATTAATATAATTAAGTAAAAAGATGAAATTAACCATATTCATCTTTTTTTATAAGCCATTTTAAGGAATACTAAGGATATATAAAACAAATATATCACAAGAAGAAATAATAAAACTACTCAATCCATATATTGAATTTATTAATGATTTTATTTCACTATCTAATGAACTAACAAATGATTATAAGAAGATTATTCCGATAATTTGAAATTACTATCCATAAGTCTAATCTGTTCAATAAGTAGCGTTTATGAAATCATCATTGAGTAAATTATATACCTTATGGAAATAAAGATTTTTTTTGATATAATTTTAAGTAAAGAGGTAATTAATTATGAATAGAAAAGGAAATAATTTTTCAGCTAAAACTAAAAATGAATTATGTGATGTTGTTATTAAAGGTAGTGTGCGGACTGAAATTAAGATATTACTTAATAAACATATCTATTCACTAGACGATAAGAGTGATCCAAATAATTATGACAAGTCAGTTCAATTAACACTAAAGCAAACTGAATTGTTATATACAGAATCGCTGTAAAGGATACAATGTAATGATAAAGAAAATTTCAGCTCAAACAACGAAAAAGTTGATATCAGATGTGACAGAAGATGATATAAAATGGATTACTGTATTTAATGAAATACAATCCCGGATTGATGTGCTGTTTGAAGCATTAGTTTCTTGGTATTCAATATGTGTTTTTCTTATTCATATTCAAGAATATAAAGTCTATGAAAGTGGCAAATATATGTCTTTAGGTTTAAAACGTCATATTTATGAGAGTTATATTTTTGTAGAATTAAATAATTTACTTGATCCAAAAGGAGATAGTTCAATAACAACATTTATTAAATATTGGACAAATGATATTAATAATGGTGGTAAAAAGATTATTGAAATATTTCAACCACAAGATATTACATTTAAAGCATTATTATCTCACTTTGAATTATTTAGTGAATGGAAAAAGAAAAATAAAGTGGAAATAGAACACATTAAAAATGTAAGGGATAAAAACTTTAGTCATATTGATTATAATTACAAATATGAAAACAAAGTAAGCTTTGAATTTATTATTGAGACAATTATTTTTTTGAATGACTATGTTTCTGTATTAACAAAACTCTTGAACATGATAGGTTACAAGATCATTAGAGAAGAACCTGCTGGTGTATTGGACTTTAAAACCAGCACTACTCAGATTGAAAAAGTGGTTGAGAGATTCCAACAAGAAATTGTTCTAATAGCAACCATGCATAGTTTTGATGATGAATTTACTAAAAAAATAATATTTGATTGTTTCGATTCTATACAGGAAACAATAAAAAGAACTAAGTTAATAAAGATTAGATAAAGGAAGTCAAGATTAATTAAAGATATTATTCATAAAAGAGTAACTGATTATCATGAAAAAAGTGATAACGGATTCTAGCCCTAATAAATAGTCTTCATTCAGCATTTAAGTTCTTTATGGCTAAGTATAAAGGGGTATCGACTAGAAGATTAAATGGTTATATTAATTTATTCGTGTTTCAATACGTGTTAAAACAAATATTAACTAACAACGAATTAAATGAATATTTATATGAATCATTATTAGATTTAGAAAACAAAATAACTAATGAAACTGTTAAAAAGACTAAGTATCCGCTAGATATAGATAAACTGTTTAAAGAGTTAAAAAATGAAGACTTACTAAAATAAAGTCAGCAACACAATACTTGAACACAGAAATAAATTAGGAAATTTGAAATGTCTATGTTGAAAATGTCATAATAAAGAAATACAACATTAAAGATGATTACGTATTTGATGAAAGCGAAGATCTTTTTGATAAATAGAGTCTTTATTGATGCTAAAAAAATCATAACAGCACTTCATATACTCTAGTAAATAAATATTAGTTTTGTATGATTATAATTAAAGTGAATTCTAACAGATTACATTATTAATAAGAGAGGATAAATTGTATGATAATTGAAAAGTGTCCCTATTGTAATGGGAAATTAAAAACAGGGAAATTAGTTTATAGATTTGCGTATAGAGCTCCAAAGATTATCTTTGAGGACGGTTCAGAAAAATTAGTTAATACGTTTAATCCTTTTAAGGGTGCAGTCATTAATAAAGTGTTTTACTGTGAATCATGTCGTGTGATGTTAGCTGATTTAGGTTCTGAATCTAAGTAAGTAATTAAAAAAAGACTTATCTATCAATTAAATACTTTAAACACTGATCCGCCATGAAATGGCGGGTCTTTTTTAAGACAATTATAAATAAGGTTGTTGTTATTTATTTGAATAAGCATAACAATTTTTATAAATTAGAACCAGTAATATAATTAAACATGAGGAGTGATAAACATGGTTTTAACGAAATATGATGGAAGTAAAATAAAACAATTTCAAATAATTGACCATACAGGAAAAGTTGTCAATGAAAAATATGAACCTAAACTATCAAAAGAAGTATTGTTAAAGATGTATAAAACAGCCGTAATGGGACGTAATGCAGATATTAAAGCGATTCAGTTCCAACGTCAGGGTAGAATGTTATCTTATGCCCCTTCAATGGGACAAGAAGCAACTCAAATAGGCATTGCTGCCGCAATGGAAGATAGAGATTGGTTCTCACCAATGTATCGTGATACAAACTTATTTTTATATCGTG
>JAQUUM010000176.1 GCA_028693885.1 Bacilli bacterium | reverse complement strand
AGTTGCTTAATGAATATAAAGAAACATTTAAAGAGTTATATTTAGGTTGGGATTTTCAAAATGAAAAGAATGTAAATAACGCTAGAGATGTCTTTAATTTTTTTGAAAAAAATAAAATTAAGAAAGTTGCTTTAAACAAAACTTGTTTTTTAACTGAAGAAGATTTTGAAGCTTTTCAAGTATTAAGGTGTATTGATCTAGGGTGTTCTACTTATACTTATACTGAAAAAGAAAAGAATTCTTTTTTAATAAGTAGTGACGAAGCCTTATATAAATTTAGAGATTATCAAGATATGCTTAAGAATTCTTTAGATATAGTTTCTAATTGTAATGTTAAGTTGGATTTTAATAAGCATTATTTACCAAAGTTCAAAGATGGGTTGGATAGTAAAACATATCTTTTTGATTTATGTAAATTAGGTTTGAATAAAAGATTAAAAAATAAAAGTAAGAATTCATCAATTTATAAAGAAAGATTATTACATGAGTTAAAAATTATTTCTGAAATGGGATACTCAGATTATTTTTTGATTGTTTATGATTATGTATTATTTGCTAAAAAGAATAAGATAATGGTAGGTCCAGGTAGAGGTTCTGCTCCTGGGTCCTTAGTTAGTTATTGTTTGGGGATTACTGAAATTGACCCTTTAGAACATGATTTGCTTTTTGAGAGATTTTTAAATCCAGAAAGAATTAGTATGCCTGACATTGATATTGATTTCCCTGATGATAAAAGAGAAATGATTATTAGATATGTTGGAGAAAAATATGGTAAGCATAGAGTTGCTCATATTAGTACTTTTGGTACTTTTAAAGTTAAAATGGCTTTAAGAGATATTGCTAGAGTGATGAAAGCCAGTGATACTGTGTTAGCAGAAATTTTAAGTGAAGTGTCTATTCAAACTCAAAGTGTAGCTGATATGATAACTGCTTCAAGTAAACTGCAACAAATGATTAAAGAAAATGATTTAGTTAAAAAAATGCTTGATGTAGCCATTAAAATAGAAGATTTGCCTCGACATATTTCAGTTCATGCAGCCGGTATTATTATGGGGCCTGATGATCTAGTTAACTATACTGCCTTAATCAATGGACCAAACGGAATTTATCAAACCCAATATGAAGCTGAAGATTTAGAAAAAATAGGTTTAGTAAAAATGGATTTCTTAGGTTTAAGAAATCTAACTATTATTGATAATGTTTCTTCAATGGTTAATAGATTAGTAGATTTAGATTTCAATATTTTACAAATTCCTTTGGATGATAGTGAAACATATAAATTAATCGCTAGTGCTAAAACTGATGGTATTTTTCAGTTAGAGTCAAGTGGAATGCGCAATGTTTTAAGAAAGTTAAAAGTTAGTAGTTTTATAGATATAGTTCATGCAATTGCTTTGTTTAGACCGGGGCCAATGGATGAAATAGATAATTTTGTTAGAAGAAAATTTAAACTAGATGCAATAGTTTATCCTCATTCTGATTTGAAAGATATTTTAGAGTCAACCTATGGAACGATTGTTTTTCAAGAACAGATAATGCTAATTGCTGCTAAGTTTGCAGGGTATTCTCTAGCGATGGCTGATATTTTAAGGCGAGCAGTTTCTAAAAAAAGTGCTAGTATTTTAGAAAAAGAAAGAATTAACTTTGTTTCAAAATCATTAGAAAAAGGACATTTAGAAACAGAGGCTAATGAAATTTATGATTATATAGTAAAGTTTGCTAATTATGGATTTAATAAAAGCCATAGTGTAGCTTATTCTTTAATATGCTATCAACTTGCGTATTTAAAAACTCATTATTTTCCATATTTTATGGCTGTTTTATTATCAAATAGTTTAGGAAGTACTAGTTTGCTTAGTTCATATGTTAATGAATGTTTGAGTGAAAAGGTAGAAGTGGTATTACCTAATATCAATATTAGTACAAAAGAATTTGTTATCAGAGAAAACAAAATATATTTTTCATTACTAGGAATTTTAAATGTTGGTGAAACAGCTGTAAATAATATTTTAGAAGAAAGAGTAAATGGAAAATTTAAAACTTTTGTTGACTTTGTTTCTAGAACAAAAAAGATTTTAAATAAAAGAGTTGTAGAGTTTTTAATTTATGCTGGAGCTTTAGATGATTTTAATATTCCGAGGAAACAAATGTTTTTAGAATATGATAATATATTGAGTTTGCTTGAATATCAAACAGTATTGAAAGGCGAAGTAGAAAAGAGTGATTATTTAACTGATGAATTTTCATATGAAGAGTTAATGGAAAATGAAGCAAGGGCTCTAGGTTTTAATTTGAAGTATAATATATTTGCTAAAAATCAAGATTTAAAAGATAAATACGAGATTACTATTATTAATGATTTAGAAGCAGGAAATAGTTATAAAGTTTTGTTTTTGATATATAGGTTAAAAGTTATTGATACAAAAAATAATGAAAAAATGGCATTTTTAGAAGTTAAAGATGAAACAGCATCGATAGACGTTGTAGTATTTCCTAGAACTTATGATTTTCTCAAAGATAAACTAGAAGTTAATCATTTATATGTAGCTAGTGGTAAAGTTGATATTAGGAACGAAAAGAAACAGTTTATTTTAGAAAAAATATATGAAAAAAAATAAAGTTATGATACAATTTGTAAATGTGAGGTGCGATTAATATGGTAAAAAAAGTAGCTGTTTTGACATCGGGTGGAGATGCGCCTGGTATGAATGCTGCAATTAGAGCAGTAGTTAGAACTGGTCTTTATTATGGCTATGAGGTATATGGTATTGCTGATGGCTATAAGGGGTTATATGAGGGACGCATTGAAAGAATGCATAGAAGCTCTGTTTCTGAAAAAATGAATCATGGTGGGACGTTTTTGGGCACTGCAAGATTAAAAAGATTTACTGAAAAAGAAGTTTTAGAAGCTTGTTTTGATAATTTGAAAGAATTAGGAATTGATTCGTTGATAGTTATTGGTGGAGATGGTACTTATAGAG
>JAQUUM010000014.1 GCA_028693885.1 Bacilli bacterium | reverse complement strand
GATAGGCATATGCATTTAAATGTAGTTGAGATGTATGTTCAAGATGAAAGATTTAAAAAATATTATGATAAACATGGTGAAGGTTTGGCTCAATTGTTAAGAGATTTAGTTAATAAATATTGTTAATAGTTTATTTAGTAGGTAGTATACAATCTATACTATCTATTTTTATGTAATTTTTTAAAGAATTAATTTATTAATTAATGATTAAATATGCAAGTTGTGATAAAATTAGTATAATAGTATTTTTTAAGTATAGAGGAGTTTTTAATGTTTATATTTATAGAGGACAAAAAAATATGAGTGATAAAATAATTAAAATTTTATACTATATTATACATCCGGAAGAAAAACTTGATCAAGTTGTGGAATACAAACAAGTTTCTTCTCTTTTTAAGGCACATAGTTTAGAACCGTTCTTATGGTATGCAAAAAAATTAGGTTTAGTTATATATACTAGTGAAGAAGAAAAAGAAATTAATTTTCTTCATCAGACCTCAATTTATAGAACAATGGTTCAAGAAGAAGAATATAAATTCATTAAGAAAGAGTTATCAAAGGCAGAAATAGCATTCTTACCTTTAAAAGGTTTTATTATTAGAGATTGTTATCCATCTATTGATATGCGTAATATGGCGGATGTTGATATTCTTGTTCAAATCAAAGAGTTAAAGAAAATCAAAACAATTATGAAGTCTTTAAATTATGATTTAGTTAAACAAGGCGGAAATCATGATGTATATCAAAAAAAACCTTGTATGAATGTTGAGATCCATCGTGATATGATTGATGAGTCTATTGAATTTTCTAATTACTATAAAGATATATGGAAAAAAATAGAAATTAAAGAAAATAGTAGTGAATGCTTTTTAAAAGATGAAGATAATTATCTTTTTATTATAGCGCATAGTGCTAAGCATTATTATGCAGGGGGAATTGGTGTTAGGTTTGTTTTAGATATATATTTCTATTTAAAAAAATATAAAAGCTTAGATAGAGAGTATATTGATAAAGAATTAGAGAAATTGAATCTAAAAGAGTATGAAAAAAGAATTTGTAATTTAGCTAATGGTTGGTTTGATAAAGAAACACTTACTGTTGATGATGCTGTTGTAGGAGATTATATTCTTAGTAGTGGAATTTATGGAAGAATCGATAATGCAGTTCAAGCAGCAATAGCAAATGATGATTCAAGTAAATCTATTAAATCCTTAAAAAGAAAATACTTTTTTAAAAAAGCATTTCCTTCTTTTAAAGAAATGAAAAGAAAATATCCATCTTTAAAAATATGGTTTTTATTATTACCGTTTTATTATATGCATAGAATTATAAAAGCAATTTTTAAAGGAAACGCAATTGAAGAAGTAAAACAACTAAATAAAGTTGATGAGGTAAAAATAAAATCTCAAAAAAACATTAAGGAAAAAACAAAATAAGATTCAATTTAGTTGAATCTTATTTTGATTGTGATATAATATTGTAGTAAATAAAAAAGGAGAGAACAATGAAAAATTTTTTTAAAGATTTTAAGGCTTTTATTACTAAAGGTAATATTTTAGATTTAGCTGTTGCTGTTGTTATTGGAGCTGCTTTTAATGCTATTATAAGTAGTTTAGTAAAAAACATTATTATGCCACTAATTAGTTTGGTAACTGGTGGTGTTAGTGTTAATGATTGGAAATGGGTTATTACAGCTGCTGATGAAGTTGCTGGTGTTGCTGAATCTGCAGTTTATTATGGACTTTTTATTCAAGCAATTATTGATTTTCTAATTATTGCATTATCGATTTTTATTGTTTTAAGATTGGTTATGAAAGCAAAAGGCGGATTGTCTTTAGCAAACAAATCAAAAATCTCAAAAGAAGAAAAAAGAGAAATGAAAGATTTAGGTTTAGATTTTAAAAATACTGCTGATGTAGCTAAATTTAGAGAAATTCAAAAAGACAAAGTTTTAAAGGAAGAAAATGAAAAAAAGGCTAAAGAAGAATTAGAAAGAATTAACAACCCAAGTGAAAAAGATTTATTAAAAGAAATTAGAGATTTGCTTAAAAAATAAGATAGATGAGACTTAAAGTAAAATTTAAGTCTCATATTTTTTTAAATCTATTTTTTTATTAGCTGTTTTGTGATATAATTTTTCTATAAGTGGAGGCATCTAATGAAAAGATATTTTAAAGTATTTTCTTTGATTATATTAACATTTTTATTGGGTTTTAATTTTGTGTATAAAGAATTAATGATTGTAAGAGCAGTTCCTTCTTCGATGGTTTTAGAGTTCGATACAACAAAATCAACCGGCACTACAATTATTCTTCCAATAGGTACTTTAGCTGGAGAGACTACTTGCTATATTGATTGGGGAGATGGTAATCCTATGGTGCATTATACAGAACCAGGCTTGATATCTTATGAGTATCTTGTAGAAGGTACTTATCAAGTTGAGATTTCTGGTATTTATGATAGTTTTGGGTATCGTGGAACTATCCCATCAAATCTAGATGCTTGTAGTAAACTGGTTAAAGTTATTAGTTTTGGTGGAGTTGAAAACTTAGATTTATCAGGAGCTTTTTATGGGGCTATTAATTTAACAGAAGTTCCTAACGAAATTCCTTATCAAGTAAGCAATCTATCAAGAATGTTTTATAATTGTAGTAGTTTTAATAGTAATATATCAGGTTGGGATGTAAGTAGTGTTACCGATATAAGTGAAATGTTTTATGGAGCTACTAGTTTTGATCAAGATTTAAGTAGCTGGGATTTTTCTAGTATTACATTAAATACAGGATTAACTGATGCCTTTTATAATACTGCTTTAGGAGTAGATAATTATGATGCTTTGCTTAATAATTTGAATTCTACTGCTACTATTCCTAATAATGTAGATCTAGATATGGGGCTAAATACAAAATATAGTTTAGTAGGAAATACAAGTAGGGTGGCTTTAAGTACAAAATCTTGGATGATTACTGATGGCGGAATTGTAAGTGTAAATGCTAAGGTAGTTGATGTAAGTAAAACATATGGTGGTAGTGAACCTAATTACACTATTGAATATAGTGGGTTTATTACAGGACACGGGATTGAGGAAATAACAGGTACACCAACTTTTTTAAGAGATATTGGTGAGAATGCAGGAATATATACAGTATCTGTAAGTGGTTTAACATCTAGTTATTATGAGATAAATTATCAAACAGGAATTTTAACGATTGAAAAAGCAAGTTATGATATGAGTGGTGTTATTTGGGATTATAGTGAAAGTTTTGTTTATGATGGAACTGAAAAGACAGTAGAAGTAACTAACTTACCAAGTGGAGTTAGTGTTAATAGTTATAATAATAATCAAAAGACTGAAGCGGGTAACTATATTGCTAGTGTTAGTTTTACTTATGATACTACAAATTATAATGAACCAACTTTTTCAAATATAATTTGGACTATTTTAAAAGCAGATTATGATATGGGTAATGCTAGTTGGAATTATTTAGTTCCATATACATATGATGGGACTATGAAAAGTGTAACTTTAGTTAATTTACCAAGTGGAGTCGGAGTTATAGATTATTTTGAAAATGAAAAAACAAATCCAGGTGAGTATATAGCTAGTGTAAGTTTGAGTTATGACAGTGTTAATTATAATACACCAAGTATTGAACAATTAAATTGGGTAATAAACGCAATTCAAGCTGCGCCAACAGACGTTAGTGGAGTAATAGCAACTTCATCAAGCAGTAATGATGCTAGAATAATTAACGTTTCTCCTTTGATGGAATACAAAGAAGAAAATGCTCTTAATTGGATTAGTGTTGAAGGGATTGAGATAAATAATTTAGCATCTGGAGTTTATTTAGTAAGATTTAAAGAAAAAGATGGTTTTGTTGCAAGTCCTTCGGTTAGTATTAATTTAATAAGATTAACTTTTAATTTAGAAGAAGGAGACGATGTAATTATTACGGGTGTAGAAAATTCAGTATTAATGGTTAACCCAATAATTGATAGTGATACGATATATAAAGATATAAACACTTTAGTAAAAACTAATTTTAATAAAAATGCTTTAACAACTCTTTATCAAATAGGTTTAACTCAAGGTGAAGATAGTTATATACCTGTTAGTAGTGCAAATGTTAGAATTTTAATTCCTTTAGAATTAAGAGATAATGAAAATTTAAAACTTATACATTATCAAGATGGTGAGGTTTTTGAAATTGATGCAGATAGAGTTGGAGATTATTTTGAATTTGAAACAACTTCACTTGGATATTATGGGATGATTTCACCGAGTGCTTCATTATCTTGGATTGGTATTGTAGCAATTATATTATTATTAGTTATCAGTGTTTTTTCAACAGTTTTTGGTTATAAATATTATTCTTTAAAATTTAAAAAGAAATGAAGATTAAGAGAAACTAAAAAAAATTAGTTTCTCTTGATTTTTTTATAAGTTTATCTTTAAGTGAATTAGTTTTGGTGTTATAATAAATTAGGTGATTAATATGAAAAAAATGGCAAAAATGTTTTTAGTTTTAGTAGGCTTATTTCTTTTAATAGGTTGTAGTAGTAAAGTAGAGTTAACAGTAAAGTTTTATGTGGATAGTGTTTTAGTAGATACACAGTTTGTTAATAAAGGAGGGGATGTTGCAAGTTCTCTCAACCCAACAAAAGAAGGATATACATTTAGTGGTTGGGATAAAGAGTTAACCAACATTCAAAGCGATTTAGAAGTAAACGCAGTTTTCGAAGAAATTATTTATTCTTATAATGTAAAGTTTTATGATGGTGATGTTGCTTTAGACCATCAAGTAGTAGTTAAAAATACTGGTGCAATTGCTCCTGCAGCTTTGAGCAAAGAGGGGTATAACTTTACAGGGTGGGATAAAAACTTTGATAATGTTGTAGCGGATATGGATATTTACGCGACTTATAGTCCGATTACTTATACTCTTAATTTTTATGATGGTACAAATAATCTATCATTAAGCCCTAGTAGTTATACTATTGAGGATTTAGTTACTCTACCTAATCCTACAAAAGAAGGGTATACATTTGATGGTTGGTATGAAACGAGTAGTTTTACAACAAGAATTTCTTCTTACTTACCAGGTACTATCGGGAATAAAAATTTATATGCAAAGTTTGATGAAATAGAAACAGATTTTGTGATGCCGGTTGGAACATTTAGCTTCACTGTTTCAGCAGCTTCACCTTATTCTTGTACATTAGGGGTTGGTGCTCCAAATACAAGTCGTTTGCAATATGATTGGGCAAGTAGCGATGCAAGTGTTGCTACGATTTCAATGTATTCAACTATTACTCCAGTTGGAACTGGGTTTTGTGTGATAAGTGCAATTTTTAAAACTGATACTAATCAAAAAGGCTATTTGCTTATTAGAGTTGCTGAAGGCACAATAAGAGAAGCAACAGTTGAAGAAGTCAACGATAAAACTCCATACACTGTAACTTTTGTTGATTATGATGATAGTGTAATAGATACTCAAACGGTTTTGAAGGGGAGTAATGCAGTTTTACCTAGTGCTCCTTTAAGAGATAATTATCTATTTTATGGTTGGGATAAAACGCATTTAAATATTCAAGTAGATACTACTATAAAAGCAACTTATATTGCGGGTGATTATAGTTTTGCAGGAAAAAAGGTGACTATATTAGGAGATAGTGTTTCTACTTATTTAGGCACTATGCCAACAGGATACGCATATTTTTATCCATATTCAACTTCTGGAGTTGGTGATGTTACTCAGATGTGGTGGATGCAGTTAATAAATAAGCTTGGAATGGAATTATTAATCAATAATTCATATAGTGGCACTACAGTTAAATCTTTATATGGCAACCAAACAGCTGGAGAAATTGACTCAAGACTTGCTAATTGTCAAGTAGGTAGTACTACTCCTGATTATATTTTTGTTTTTATGGGCTTAAATGATTGTAGAGCTAATGTTGATCTTCATGAATTTACTGCTGCATATACTAATATGACTAATAAACTTAAAACATCATATCCTAATGCTACGATTGTTTTAGGTAAACTGACTACTGGACCATTTACAACTGGATATGGAGATGTTGCTGGATATAATAATGCTATTAGTTCAATTGCATTACTTAATAATTTTGGAGTTATTGATTTTGAAACTGCTATTAATGTAAATAATTATTCTGGACTAATTTGTGATTCGGTTCATCCTAATCTTGCTGGAATGAACGCAATGTATGCTCAAGCATTAGTTGATTTGTTAGACTATAAAAATATAACTATAGAATAATTTTTAAGAAAGGAGAAAAAATGAAAGATTATAAAAAAATTGCTGAAGAAAAGATGACTAAACAAAACCATATGCATGCAGTTGTTTATCTTGTTTATGGAGCGATTATAGGGGCTTTTACATCTATGACATTTGGTGTAGCTACTTTAATTATTAGTGGGCCTTTACAATATGGGTATAGTAAATATATAATTGAAGTATCAGAAGACAAAGTTGGTAAAATTGAAACTTTGTTTGTTGGAATAAATGATTTTGTTAGATATATGATTTTAGGAATATTAAGAGGAATTTTTATATTTTTGTGGTCATTATTATTTATAATTCCAGGAATTATTAAAGCTTTTTCATATTCAATGGCTTACTATATTATGATAGACGACCCTAATATTGAGGGTAGTGAGGCTATTACAAAAAGTATGGAATTGATGAAGGGACACAAAATGGAATTATTTAATATTTATTTATCATTTATTTTAAAAATTTTATTAGGGCTTGTTACTTTTTGTATTTATTTCTTGTGGTTAATGCCGACACTAGAACTTGCAAAATATGAATTTTATTTAGACTTAGTTGGTAAAAGTAAAAAGAAAACTGAAGTAATTGATGGAACAGTTGTTGATTAAGAAAATATTTAGAAGCCATGCGTATAAAATGCATGGTTTTTATTTTTAAAATATTGCATTTTGATAAAAATAGAATATAATAATATTATTAGGAAAAATGAGGGAAATTTATGTTAGTTAAAGAAAGGCTAAAAAAACAAAACGAGAAAAATTCAAGATTAGAAATAATTAAATCTTGGATGTCTAGTTTTGTTGTTACGGTGGTAGTAGTAGTTGTAGCGGTAGTAGTAATTCCTAAAAGCCCTGAGGCTAGTATTGATAACTTGACAGTTTTTAGCAATGAGGTTGCTTACCAAGTAAGCATTACTGATCAAGATGAAGCGATTACTAAAGATACTTTAAAAATAGTTTTAGAAAACCAAATGGAATATTATGAATCACGACTTTCTTTAGGCTTGAATTCAGGAATTTTTGAAGGATTAAAAGAAAACACTACATATAAAATGTATATACTAGGTGATAAAGGTTTTGGGAATGAGAAACTTATTACTAAATCATTAGTAACAAAAGCTATTAGTGGAGCTACTATTACATCTTTTGAGAAGCTCGAAACCGAAGAGTCATATTATTTGGATTACCAAGTCAATTATTTAGTAAAAGACTATTTAAATGAGTATCAAAGTGTGAATATAAGTTATGGAATTATTACCGAAGAATATGAAGAAACGCCATATTATGAAACAATTGAAATTACTGATTATAATTCAAATATAATTATTAACGATATTCCAAATTATAATTCAAAAATTCATATATTAATAAACGCTTTGGTTAATGGTGAAGCAAAGGTGTTATATGAAACTTATTATTTTACGCCATTTAATGTAAACTCATCACTTTACATATCAACATTGCTTTCAAATAAGGCAATAGTTAGTTTTTATCCAAGTTTTATAGTAGAAGATATTGTTTATAAGGTTTTATTAAAAGAAGGAAGTAAAGTTTTAGAACAAAGAGTGTTTGATAAAACTGTGGAATTGGATCATTACGGAATAGAATTAGAGTTTTTAGATTTAAAGGCAACCAGAGAATATACTTTAATTTTAGAAGCGAATTTCACTAATCCTGAAACTCTAAGAAAAGAAAACTTGATAGTAAATACTGAAACTTTTACAACTCTTCCAAGTTATACAGTAAGTTATGAGATTGAAGAGTTTATAGATTACTATTTTGTAAGAATTGAATTAAATGATCCTAATCAAAATTTCGAATTAGCGTATTATGAAGTAACTATAGAAGGTGAGCATTATCCAATATATATTGATTTAGATTCAAGTAGTTTTGAAGATATAGACGAAACAACTAAAGAAGCAAGTTTTGAAATTCAAAAACCAGTTGAAGAAATATATACTTTAAGTTTTGGAATTAGAAGTAGTATAAATTATACAATCAATGAAGTTTTATATAAACAAAAAATAGGAGAATAAGAAAAATGAAAAAAAATAAATTTAAAGAGTTTCCAAAATCTACAAAAATTAAAATTGCTGTAGTAGGTTTTACCGTATTAATATGTGTATTTTTTGCGAGTTTCGCAAATATACTTTTTCCCAATACAACATTTGCTACTATTATAAATAATAGTATTGGTAAATTTTTTAATATAGTTGATTTTTTTAAAAACAATTATGTTGTTATTATTGAAAGTGTAGCTATTATATTCTTTGTTTGGGTGATAAATAGGGCTGTTATGTTTTTGTTTGATTTGATTACAAGGAAAGGGCAAAGAAGTGAAACTATAGGTAGACTTCTTAGTAGTTTTATTAGATATACTTTTGTTATAGTTGCAATTTTTCTAATTTTATCAGCTTGGGGAGTTCAAACACCAACATTATTAGCTGGTGCTGGAATTATAGGTTTATCAATTAGTTTTGGAGCTCAAAGTTTAATTGAAGATATAATTGCAGGGTTATTTATAATCTTTGAAAAACAATTTATGGTAGGAGATATTATTCAAGTAAATGGAATGAGAGGAACTGTTAAAGAAATAGGAATAAGAGTAACTAAAATTGAGGATTTATTTGGAGATGTTTTAATAATAAATAATTCTGATATTAGAGGAGCTATCAATACATCATGCTC
The DNA here is from genome assembly GCA_028693885.1 of Bacilli bacterium. Lineage (GTDB taxonomy): Bacteria > Bacillota_I > Bacilli_A > ML615J-28 > CAG-698 > JAQUUM01. The sequence goes on along the minus strand of JAQUUM010000014.1, from coordinate 4,813 downwards.
ACCTTCGGTTGCTATTTGTGATATTTCTATAGGCTATGATGCAGATGTTGAAAAAGTTGAAGAAATAATAAAAACAAATTTAGATCAAATCAAGAAAAATATTTCTCATATTAAGAGTGGACCGACATATTTAGGAGTCCAAAAATTAGCTGATTCAAGTGTAGTTTTAAGAGTTATAGCTAAAACTGATGAAGTTCATAAATTTGATGTAAATAGGGCATTAAACAAGGAAATGAAGGTATTATTTGATAAAAATAACATCGAAATACCATTTGCACAAGTTGTTATTCATCAGAAAAATAAATAATAGTCAAAAAATTTAAAAACCCCTAGACTTCTAGGGATTTTTTTAAAAATTTATTAAAAAAAACCTATGCAAATGTTTTCATAAGTGGTATAATAAATTATAAGAGAATATGTCTTGAATAGTATTTTCTTAAATTTTCGAAAGGAGAGAAGTATGGGAAACGAAAAAAAAGCATTACCAGTAGCTGATGAAAAAGTTATCGCAGAATACATCCAAGCGAAAATGAGTGAACTTAAAACAAGCGATATTATTAAAATCCTTAAGTTAGAAAAAGAAGCTCAAATTAATTTCTTGAAAAAAGGCCAAAAAGTTTCTATGAATGGGCATCTTACATTAGAGCCTGTTAAGAAAGCAGCTAAAGATTGGAAAAGTCCATTAGATGGAAAAACTTACAAAATCGCTGCATCTGTTGGCGTAAAAGCTAAGTTATCTAGTTCTATCAAAAAAGCTTTAAATTAAAAGTAATTTTTACTAGTTGTATGAAAGTGATATTTGAAAAAATATCACTTTTTTTGACTTTTTAATCTATTAGTATTGTGATATAATAAATTTATATAAGAGGTATTTGAAATGAAGGTTTTAATAATTGATGGTCAAGGTGGAAAGTTAGGCGCTGAAGTAATAAATTTGATTAAAAATAAAAATTTAGAACTTGAGATTATTGCAGTTGGAACAAATGCATTAGCCACGCAAGCGATGTTAAAAGCAGGAGCAGATGTTGTTGCAACTGGAGAAAATCCAGTTGTTGTAAATTCAAAAAAAGTAGATGTTATTGTAGCTCCAATTGGTATTGTAATAGCAGATGCTTTTCATGGTGAGGTTACACCTAAAATGGCTTTAGCTGTAGGACAAGCAAAAGCTAAAAGAATTTTAATCCCAATTAACAAGTGTGATAATATTATAGTTGGTTTAGGTAAACAAACCATGAATGATATTTTTGATGATATTAGTAAAAACATTGACACACTTTATAAAAATATGTTATAATTCTTTAAGTAAGCAAGAAGCTTATTTATAAGTACTGAAGTACATAAAAAGTATCATGAAGGTACCAAATTTTTTGGTACCTTATTTTTATGGAGGATTTTTATGAGTAAAAGAAGTAAACTAATTTTGAAAATATCTTTATCAGGCTTATTTTTAGCACTTGCAATGGTGCTACCATTTTTAACTGGCCAAATTCCAGAAATTGGAAGTATGCTTTCGCCAATGCATATTCCAGTTTTAATTTGTGGGTTTATTTGTGGTTGGCAATATGGCTTAGCAGTTGGATTGATCTCACCGCTTTTAAGATTTATAATGTTTGGAATGCCACCGTTTTATCCTGTAGGACTTGCTATGAGTTTCGAACTAGCTACCTATGGAGCTTTATCAGGCTTGTTATTTATAATGCTTGTTAAAAAGAATTTAAAAAACATTTTTTCAATTTATATCACTTTAGTTATATCAATGCTTATAGGTAGAATAGTTTGGGGAGTAGTAAGATACTTTATAGCTGTTTTAGATCAAACAATGGTCTTCACGTTTAATGCTTTTATGGCGGGGGCTTTTATTAGTGCTTGGCCAGGAATTATTCTCCATCTAATTTTAATACCAGCAATTTTAATTGCTTTAGAAAAAGCTAATTTCCTTAATAAACTTTCTAATGTAGATATTAAAGAAGTTGAATTAGAAAAACAGATATAATTTTTATTATTATTGGTTTTGTAAAATAAATTTTTAAATCAAGGAGTAAACAATTGAATAAAAATATTAGAGATATAGTAAAAGAAAGATATGGTAATATCGCAAAATCAGTAGGTAAAACAAAAACTAATAGCTGTTGTGGGGGAAGTTGTGGTTGCGGAACACATAATGTTTTTGGTGAAGCTAATTACAGTTTAAAAGAAATGAGAACTTTACCAAAAGAAGCTGTTGAAGCAGCTTTAGGTTGTGCTAATCCTCATAAGCTTGCTCAATTAAAGTTAGGTGAAGTAGTACTTGACTTGGGTAGTGGTGGCGGAATTGATGTGTTAATGGCTTCAAAATTGGTGGGGGAAGATGGAAAAGTCTTTGGTCTTGATATGACTGATGAGATGCTTGAATTAGCCAATAGAAATAAACTTAAAATGGATGTTAAAAATGTTGAATTTATCAAAGGCTATATTGAAGCAATTCCTTTAAAGGATAATCTAGTAGATGTTGTTATGTCAAATTGTGTAATTAACCTTTCTTCTAATAAAGAAAAAGCTTTTGAAGAGGCCTATAGGGTGTTAAAAGAAAATGGTAGATTAGCGATTGCAGATATTGTAAGATTGAAAGATGTTCCAGAGGATATCTTAAGAGAAGAAACACTTTGGTCAAGTTGTGTAGTAGGAGCTTTAGAAATAAACGACTATAAAAGAAAACTAGAAAAAGCGGGATTTAAAAATGTTCAAATAGAAGTAGTTCATACTTATTCAAAAGAGGTAATTGATGAATTAATGCAAGATTCAAAAGAAAATCAAGAACTAGCAATACTAAACAAATACAAAGAAGAATTTTTTGATATTATTGATAATTCGTTTGGAAGTGCTTATATTAGAGCTTCAAAATAAAATATCAGTTTTTAAAGGAGTTATAAAACTCCTTTTTGTTTTTTAAAAATTTATGATAAAATAGTATTTATAGAGGAGAAAAACAGTATGGTAATTTGGGATCCTTGGCGAGGCTGTCATAAATATAGTGAGGGTTGTGAGAATTGTTATATTCATAGAGCCGACATAAAAAAAGGAATAGATACTAATAAAATTATTAAAACTGATAAATTTGATTTACCAGTTTTAAAAAATAAAAAAGGTGAATATAAAATTAAACCTAACAATCTAGTGTATCTTTGTTTTAGAAGTGATTTTTTGATTGAAGAAGCTGATAGTTTTAGACTAGAATGTTTTAAGATGATCAAAGAAAGACCAGATCTACACTTTATTTTTCTTACTAAAAGGATTGAGAGATTTGATAGCGTTATTCCAAGTGATTGGAAAGATGGATATGATAATGTTACAGTAGGTTGTACGATTGAAAACCAAAGAACTGCTTCTTATAGATTAGAAATATTTTCTAAACTTAAGATTAAGCATAAAAATATAATCTGTCAACCATTGATTGAAAAAGTTAGTATTTCAAAATATTTAAAAGATATTGAATTAGTAGTAGTTGGTGGAGAGTCAGGTGTTAATGTAAGAAGCCTAAATTATGATTGGGTTTTGGCTTTAAGAGAGGAATGTTTAAATAATAATGTTAGTTTTCAATTTAGACAATGTGGCAGTAGATTTATAAAAGATGGCAAAGAATATTTTATTAAAACTAAGGATCTATGCAGTCAGGCAAGAAAAGCTAGGATAGATTTTTAAATAATAATTTATTATCTTTTATATTAGATTAAAAAGTGGTAAAATAATTAAAAAGAAAGATAAGTGATAAAATGAATGAATTAAAAGTTGGCCAAGATTATAATGTAGAAATTACGTCGCTTACGCATGAAGGTTTAGGCGTAGGTAGAGCAGAAGGCGTTGCAGTATTTGTTTTTAATGCTTTAGTAGGAGAAGAAGTTTTAGTAACGATAACTGAGGTAAGAAAGACTTTTTGTTTTGGAAAAGTAAAAAAAATCATTAAAAAAAGTGAAGAACGTGTTAAACCAATTTGTCCACTTTATGGTAAGTGTGGAGGATGCAATTTTATGCATCTTACATATGAAAGTCAATTAAAAGCCAAATTTGAGATATTTAAACAGGTTTTAAAACGTCTTGGCAAGTTAGAAGATGTAAGGGTAAAAGAAATAGTTTCTGCTAATAAAATATATAACTATAGAAATAAAGTAGTTGTAGTTTTTAAAAAAGTAAAAGATGATATTATATTTGGTTTTTATAGAAGAGATACACATGAAATAGAGAGAATGGAAAAATGCTTTTTATTTGATGATGCTTTAGCAGCGATTTTAAAGTCAATTCAAGAATTTATTAAAACAGATATTGAGAATAATTATATATCAAGTGTTGCTTTTAGGATTAATGAGAAAAAAGAAGTATTAATTGGTTTAAATGTTACTCGAAAGAAAATGCATTTTTTAAAGACTTTAGTGCCATTTCTTACTGAAAAATATAGTAATATTATTTCTGTTGTTGTATATGAAGAAGAAAAAGACAAATATAATACATTTTTAGGAAAAGGTAGAATTAAAGAAAATATATTAGGTTTTAATTATAATATTTCAATTGATGATTTTTTTCAAACTAATAAAGAACAAACAGAAAAATTATATCAAAAAGTTTTAGAATATGCAGGGGATGATTTAAATGTAGTAGTTGATGGATATTGTGGTATTGGAAGTATTACATTACCATTATCGAAGGTTTCAAAAAAAGTATATGGGATTGAGGTATATGAGACTTCAGTAAAAGATGCTATTAGAAATAAAGAAGCTAATAATGTTAATAATGTTCATTTTATATTAGGAAAAGCAGAAGAAAAAATTAAAGAAATTACTGA